>JAIYAB010000071.1 GCA_027489275.1 Hyphomicrobiales bacterium | reverse complement strand
TGGCGACGTAGGAATCGGTCGCGACCATCATGACGTCGCCGGCCGCCAGCACCGGCAGCATGGCGAAGACGGCAAGGTTGTCGCAGGGGCCTGCATGGCAGGTCAGCGCGACGCCGCAGAAGTCCGCCGGCAGGCCGGCGAGGGCCCCGATGCGGTAATCGAGGGCGCCGCGGCCGCCCATCGCGTCGACGAGGAAGCCCGTCTGGACGCCCTTAAGCGCCTCGATCTGCGCGGGCGAGGGCCGCCGCGTCGGGCGGCGCAGGGTGACGAGGGGCGGGTCTTCGATCATCGGTGGCATTCCTGCACGGGATTTTGGACGGCGGAGTTTCCGTTGAGGTCGCCGCGCTGTCCATGCTTATCTCCCCGTCGCTGAAGGGGGACGGCGACCGGTGATGATGGCGCGAGGGGACGACTGGCGACGCAAAGGCTACAGCGTCGCCGCGATGCGCGAGCTCGCGCGCCGCGAGCTGCCGCGCCCGGTGTTCGATTTCGCCGATGGCGGCGCGGAGGACGAGCGCACGCTGCGCCGCAACGAGACCTCCTTCGGTGACGTGCGGCTAGTGCCGCGCCCGCTCGACGGATCGCCCGCGCGCGACCTCTCGCTCGATCTTTTCGGCCGACGACTTTCAATGCCGCTGATGATCGGCCCGACCGGCCTTTCGGGCCTGTTCTGGCCGCGGGGCGAGATCGCCGCCGCGCGCGCCGCCAGCAGGGCCGGCACGGCGTTCTGCCTCAGCCACGGCTCGGTCTGCACGCTGGAGGAACTGGCGGCGGACGGGCCGTCGCCCCGCTGGATGCAGGTTTTCATCTACCGCGACCGCGGCTTCACCGAGGAACTAACCCGGCGGGCGCAGGCGGCGGGGTACGACGCGCTCGTGCTGACCCTCGACAACCAGCTCCTCGGCAGCCGCGAACGCGACCTGCGCAACGGCTTCGCCATCCCGCCGCGCTTCCGCCCGGCGGACATGCTCGGCATGGCGCTGCGGCTGCGATGGCTGATGCGGATGCGGCCGGAGCTGCCACGCATCACCTTCGGCAACTATGTGCGGCCGGGCCAGCCCGACGACATCGCGAGCCTGGCAGGGCGCATGGCCTCGCTGCTCGACCCGGCCATGTCGTGGGCGGACGTGGCATGGCTGCGCACGATCTGGCGGGGGCCGCTGCTGCTGAAGGGCGTGCTCCACCCCGCCGAGGCCGCCCGGGCGGTGGAAGAGGGCGTCGACGGGATCATCGTTTCCAACCATGGCGGGCGGCAGCTCGACGGCGCCGTGTCGTCGATCGAGGCGTTGCCGACGGTGGCCGGCGCCGTGGGCGGGCGGATTCCGGTCCTGCTCGACGGCGGCGTGCGCCGGGGCGCCGACGTGGTGAAAGCGCTCGCGCTGGGCGCGGCGTGCTGCCTCGTCGGCCGCCCGCAGCTGTGGGGCCTCGCCGTCGCGGGCGAGGAGGGGGTGGCCCACGTGCTCGACATCTACCGGCGCGAGATCGACCGGACGATGGGGCTCCTCGGCGCGAGGCGGCTGGCCGAGCTCACGCCGGACATCCTGTTTCCGGGCTGACCCGGCGCAATTCGTAAACGCATAGTTAACGAACGTACGAACCCGAGTGATTGGGTCAACATCTGAGATGATAATGGTTAATTAAGTGTTGAGATTGCAGCAATCCCGCTCGCCATTGGCTTGCCGCATCAGTAGAACCACGTTTACGATGGGCCGAAACAGAGTAGAAATGGCGCAGCCAGCCTGCGCGAGCGCTGCTTCGTTGTTGTTAGGCGATTATTCTTGTGCGTTACTGGGGTTGAGGTTTCGAATCAAATTTGGCAGGATCAAAGTCCTGATGGGGGAGGAGGGGGTCGCGATGGGCGGACTGGCGAGAGCGGGCAATGAGCCCGCGCACCGGCACGTCCCGCTGGCCGGGAGGCGCCTGTCCCGCGACCTTTCGCGCGGCCGTCATCTGCAATGGCCGACCCCCCACTGGGAGACGATCTGCCTCGTCATCGCCAGCGCGATGATCTCGCTGGGCTGCATCGTCACCGTCGCTGCGGCTGTCGCCTCGATGCGTTGATGCTTGGCGTTGATGCTTGGCGTTGATCCTTGGCGCTGATCCTTGGCGCGTCCTGCGAGACGCGGGCTGCGCCCGCTCCTCAGGTTGAGGACATTCCATTTGAACAGAGACTTATCGATCGGTTTCACCCCCTCCGTTCGCCCTGAGGGGGCCGCGGAGCGGCCGTCTCGATGGACGCTGAGCGGTGTGGCGGGTCAGCTGCCGGGCTTAGCCCCGGGGGAATCGTCCGTATCGGCGCGTTTCTTGTCGGCCCTCGCGCGACGGGCGAGCAGGAGGGGAAGGACGTTGCTGAGCGCGATCATCGCCGCGCCGACGAGCGTCGCGGGGCGCAGGGCGTCGCCGAAGAGGACGAACCCGAACCCGGCGGCGAAGACGAAGCGCGAATAGGGATAGGGCGCCAGCGCCGACGCCTCGGCCCGGCGATAGGCCTCGACGAAGCAATAGGTGGCGGCGGTTCCCGATAACGAGAGCAGAACGAGGAGGCCGACATGCTTCGCCTCGACGGGCTTCCAGGTGAGCGCGGCCTGCGGGATGGCGCTGAGGAACACCACGAGCGCCATGTAGAACATGATCGTGTCGGTGCGCTCGGTGAAGGAGAGCGAGCGCGTGATCAGGATCATGATCGCGCCCAGGAACGAGCCGGTGAGACCGTAGAGAATGCGCCAGTCGAGGTGCGTCGGCTCCCACAGCTCGACGGCCACCACGACGCCCGCAAAGCCCAGCAGCGCCATCGCGGTCCGCTCCATGGTCACGCGCTCGCCCAAGACGGGCCAGGCGAGGACCAGCAGGAACAACTGGGACGAGAAGCTGATCGTCGTCGCCAGCGGCAGCTCGAGGGAGCGGAAGCTCATGAAGTAGCACCACCATGCGATGGCGGCGAGGGAGCCGCGGGCGAGGTGCCCCTTGATGCGCTGCGTCCGCAGCATCGTGATGCCGCTGCCGGTGAACATGCCACCAAGGATGGCGGTGAGGACGACCTGCGCACCGGCCCGCACCAGCAGGATCTGCCCGACGGCGAGGCCGTCGCCGATGATGCGGATGAACACCGTCTCCAGCGTGCCGAGCAGCGAGGCTGCGATGAGGAAGGCGGCGGCGTATCGCATGAGAGCCGACGGCTGGCGGACGGGCGGTGGCGGGATCGGACGGTCGGGGGCAGGCCTGCGCAGGGGGTACGCAAGCGTGTCCGCCGCGACCGATGCAGCGTTCCGACGCCGGACCGCAGCCCCCACTATAGACAAGCCCGGCGGACGTTCCACAGCGGATGCCGTTCAGCGGCGGTTCAGATCGCGCGATGCTAGGATGGCCCGCATGAGGCTGACGA
This sequence comes from Hyphomicrobiales bacterium, assembly GCA_027489275.1. Lineage (GTDB taxonomy): Bacteria > Pseudomonadota > Alphaproteobacteria > Rhizobiales > Beijerinckiaceae > Alsobacter. The sequence continues at coordinate 10,518 of JAIYAB010000071.1, read as the reverse complement.
ACACCGTGCCTGCCGCGTGGCTCCTGTCGGCGGCGATCCTCCTGTCCCCGGCGGCGACCGGCGCCCGGGCGCAGGACGGCTGCCTGACGCAGGAGGAGATCCGCGAGGAGGTGGCGCAGCGCCGCGTCGTGACGCAGGTCACGGCCCTGCGCGTCGCGCGCAGCCAGATCGGCGGCGAGGCGGTGCGGGCGCGGCTGTGCCGGGCCGAGAGCGGGCTCGTCTATGTCATCACGGCGCTCAAGCGCGACGGCAAGGTGATCCGCGTGCTCGTCGACGCCCCGTCGGGTAAGCTCATCGACGGATACTGACCGGATCAGGAAGCGACACCTCCCATGCGATTGCTCGTCGTCGAGGACGACAAGGACCTCAACCGCCAGATCGTGACCGCGCTGGAGCAGGCCGGTTATGCCGTGGACCGGGCCTTCGACGGCGAGGAAGGCCAGTTCCTCGGCGAGACGGAGCCTTACGACGCCGTCATCCTCGACCTCGGCCTGCCGAGGGTGGACGGCGTGGCCGTTCTCGGCGCATGGCGCCGGGCAGGGCGGACCATGCCAGTGCTGATCCTGACGGCCCGCGACCGCTGGAGCGACAAGGTGCAGGGCTTCGACGCCGGCGCCGACGACTACGTCACCAAGCCGTTCCACATGGAGGAGATCCTGGCCCGCGTGCGCGCCCTGCTGCGCCGCGCCGCCGGCCACGCCACCAGCGAACTGACCTGCGGGCCGGTCCGGCTCGACACGCGCGCGGGGCGCGTCACGGTCGACGGCAACCCGGTGAAGCTGACCTCGCACGAGTACCGGCTGATCGCATATCTGATGCACCATGCCGGGCGCGTGGTGTCGCGGACGGAAATCGTCGAACACCTCTACGATCAGGACTTCGACCGCGATTCCAACACCATCGAGGTGTTCGTCGGCCGCCTGCGGCGCAAGCTGGGGGTCGACGTGATCCAGACCGTGCGCGGACTTGGCTACGTGCTCGAGGCGCCGCCGGGCGGCACGCCGCGCTGATGGCCCGACGGCCCCTGCTGCAGAACCAGTCGATCGCGACGCGGCTGCTCGTCTCCTCGGCGGCGTGGAGCCTCGTGATCCTGCTGGTCGCCGGGGTCGTGCTCTCGACCTACCATCGGCGCGCGACCGAGCGCGCTTTCGACGAGCGCCTGCACGTGTATCTGAAGTCGCTGGTCGCGGCGGTGGCCTCGCCGGACGACAGCGAGCGCAACGACCCCTACAGCCTCGGCGAGCCGCGCTTCGACCTGCCCCTTTCGGGTTGGTACTGGCAGATCACGCGGATCGACAGGCAGCCCGAGGAGACGCGCAGCTCCACATCCCTCTTCGGCGGGCGGCTTCCGGCGCTCGCCGAAGAGGGCGTGAAGGGCGGCGTGGGGGACCTGCGCGAGGGCTATGCGACGGGGCCGGACGAGCGCCTGCTGCGGATCGTCGAGCGGACGATCGACCTCGGCGAGGACGGCCGCTTCCGGATCCAGGTCGCCGGCGACAGCGCCGAAATCGAGCAGCAGATCGATGCCTTCCAGCTCGTGCTGGCGGTGACCTTCACGCTGCTGGCGCTCGCGCTGCTGGGCACCGCGCTGCTGCAGGTCCGGTTCGGGCTGAAGCCGCTGTCACGCCTGCAGTCGGCCGTCGGGGCGGTGCGGCGGGGAGAAGCGGAGCGCGTCGACGGCGCGTATCCCGACGACCTGTCGCCGCTGGCGGGCGAGGTGAACCTGCTGCTCGACGCCAATCGGGAAATCCTGGAGCGGGCGCGGACCCAGGTCGGCAACCTCGCTCACGCGCTGAAGACGCCGCTGAGCGTGATCGTGAACGAGGCGGGATCGACGGGCGGGCCGCTCGCCGACAAGGTCCGCGAGCAGGCGGCGGTGATGCGCGACCAGGTGAACTGGTACCTGGAACGCGCGCGCGCCGCCGCCCGGGCGGGCTCGGTCGGCGTCACGACGGAGGTGGCGCCGGTCGTCGAGGGCATCGTGCGGACGCTGTCCAAGATCCACCGCGACCGCGACCTCGCCTTCGGCTGCGACATCGGCCCGGAGCTGCGGTTCCGCGGCGAGCGGCAGGATCTGGAGGAGATGGTCGGCAACCTCGTCGACAATGCCGGGAAATGGACGTCCTCGCGGGTCGAGGTGTCGGCCCGGCCCGCCCCGCCACGCGACGGCCGCACCTACCTCGCCGTCACGGTGGACGACGACGGCCCCGGACTGCCCGCAGCGGCCCGAAAGGCGGCGCTGCGGCGCGGGGCGCGGCTCGACGAGTCGAAGCCGGGCTCCGGCCTCGGCCTCGCCATCGTCGCCGACCTGGCCGCGCTCTATGGCGGATCGCTGTCCCTGGACGACGCGCCGGGCGGCGGGCTGCGCGCGGTGCTCGTGCTGCCGGCGGCGTGAACCCTCCGATGTCCGCCGCGCGCCATGATCCCGCCGGAATGCGCCGCCAGAGCTTCGTGTTGACAGGCCGGCTGCGCGCCGCGACACCGGCAAAAGGTCATTCAGGAGCGATTCTCATGGTTTTCAGGACTGGAAAGGCCGTTCTTCTGGCGGCTGCCATCGGCATCGGCGCGGCGGGCTGCTCACAGACGACGGGTCCGAACGAGGTCGGCGGGACGATGCTGGGCGCGGTTGCCGGCGGCCTGCTCGGCAGCACGATCGGCGGCGGGGCCGGCAAGACGGCCGCGATCATCGGCGGCACGATGCTCGGCGGCTTCCTCGGCAACACGGTCGGCCGCAACATGGACGAGAACGCCCGCGCCCAGGCCTATGACGCCCAGTATTACGCGGTGCAGAGCGGCCAGCGGTCCGAGTGGCAGTCGCCCAGCGGTAACCGCGGCTATGTCGAGCCCGGTCCGATCTATCGCGACCCGCAGGGCACCTGCCGGCGCTACACGCATACGATCTATGTCGACGGCCGGCAGCAGCAGGGCTCCGGCACGGCATGCCGCCAGCCTGACGGCTCCTGGCAGATCGTGAGCTGACGTGGCCGGGGGCGACCGGGCCCGGCCCGGACGCCCCGTTTCCCATGGGCATCCGGTGAAATCCGCGGCGACAAGATATCGCGTGACCTTCGGCGTGCACGACGCTATTTCGTCGCCATGATCGTCACCCTGGCCCTGGCCCTGATGACCGGCGCGGCGGCGCTCGCCGTGCTGCTGCCGCTCTCGCGCAAACGGGCAGAGGACGCGCCATCGGCCGCCGACGCCGATGCCGTGTTCTACGCGTCCCAGATCGCCGACATCGAACGCGACATCGGCCGCGGGCTGGTCGATCCGGCGGAAGCCGAGAACGCCCGGGTCGAGGCGGCGCGGCGCCTGCTCGCAGCGCGCCGCCGTGCGGCCCCCGACGCGGCGATGGCGGACGGGACGTTCCGCCGCCGGGTCGCGGCCATCATCGTGCTCGTCGGCGTTCCGCTCGTCAGCCTGCCGCTCTACCTCGCCGTGGGCCGCCCCGACATGCCGGCGCAGCCGCTGGCCGCGCGCCAGCAGGAGGCGCCGGAGGACATGGAGTTCGCCCAGGCGCTGGCGAAGATCGAGAAGCACCTCGCCGCCAACCCCGACGACGGGCGCGGCTGGGAGGTGGTGTCGCCGTTCTACATGCAGATGGGCCGCTTCCCGGACGCGGTGCGCGGTTATTCGACCGCGATCCGGACCCTGGGCGAAACGGCGCAGCGGCTGGAGAACCTTGGCGAGGCGCAAGTGGCCGCCGCGGACGGGATCGTCACCGCCGACGCCCGCACCGTGATCGAGCGCGCGCTGGCCAAGGACGCGACGCTGGTGAAGGCGCGCTTCTACCGCGCGCTCGCCGCCGAGCAGGACGGGCGGCGCGAGGCGGCCGTCGCCTACTATAGCGAATTGCTGAAGGATCTGCCGGCAACCATTCCGTTGACGAGCCGCATCGCCGAGACGATTACCCGCCTCGGTGGAACGCCGCCGGCGGCGAAGGGCGTGCCCGAGGGCGGGGCGGCGATCGCCGCGCTGCCGGAAGCCCAGCGGCAGGAGGCGATCCGCGGGATGGTCGAGGCGCTCGACACGCGGCTCGGCAAGGACAGCACCGACATCGAGGGCTGGCTGCGCCTCGTGCGCTCCTATGCCGTCTTGAACGAACCGGCCAAGGCGCGCGATGCCTATGCGCGCGGACTGTCCGCGCTCGCCGGCGATGCCGCCGCCAGGGGCAGGCTCGAGGCGCTGGGACGCGAACTGGGGATCGGTGGCTCCTGAATGACCCGCAAGCAGCGACGCCTCGCGCTTATCTCGTCGGCCCTCGCCGTGCTCGGCGTGGCCGCCGGGCTGGTGCTGTTCGCCTTCCAGGATTCCATCGTGTTCTTCTACGGACCCTCCGAACTGGCGGAGAAGAACGTGGCACCCGGAACGCGGGTGCGCATCGGCGGGCTGGTGAAGGAAGGCAGCGTGCAGCGCGGCCCGGACCAGACCGTGGTCTTCCAGGTGACCGACACCAACAAGGTGGTGAAGGTGAGCTATCGCGGCATCCTGCCCGACCTGTTCCGCGAGGGGCAGGGCGTGGTGGCCGAGGGGGTGCTCGTGTCGCTGACCGATTTCAAGGCCGACAGCGTGCTGGCCAAGCATGACGAAACCTACATGCCCAAGGAGGTCGCCGACGCGCTGAAGAAGCAGGGCGTCTGGCAGCACGACGGCAAGGAGGGCCAGGCCGCCCGGCCGGCCCCGGCCGCGCAGGGAGCCAAGCCATGATCATCGAGACGGGTCACTACGCCCTCGTCCTGGCCTTCGCGCTGTCGCTGGTGCTGTCCACCATCCCGCTGTGGGGCGTCGTCACGCGCGACCCGGTGCTGATGGGCGTCGCCCGGCCGGCGGCCTTCGCGATGACCGGCTTCGCCGCGCTGTCCTACCTCGCCCTGACCTGGGCCTACGTGACGTCGGACTTCTCAGTCTTCAATGTCCTGCAGAACTCGCACTCGACCAAGCCCTTCATGTACCGGATCTCCGGCGTGTGGGCGAACCACGAGGGGTCGATGCTCCTGTGGGTGCTGATCCTGGCGGTGTTCGCCGCCCTGATCGCGTGGCGCGGCCGGCACATGCCGCAGCGGCTGCTCTCGGGCGTGCTGGCCGTGCAGGGCAGCGTCGCCGCGGCGTTCTTCCTGTTCATCCTCGCCACGTCGAACCCGTTTTCGCGCGTCGTTCCCGCGCCGTTCGAGGGCGAGGGGCTCAACCCGCTGCTGCAGGATCCCGGCCTCGCGATCCACCCGCCGCTGCTTTATCTGGGCTATGTCGGGTTCTCGGTGGCGTTCTCCTTCGCCGTCGGCGCGCTGATCGAGGGCCGGATCGACGCGGTGTGGGCGCGCTTCGTGCGGCCGTGGACGCTGACGGCGTGGATCTTCCTGACGCTCGGCATCTCGATGGGCTCTTACTGGGCCTATTACGAGCTAGGCTGGGGCGGCTGGTGGTTCTGGGATCCTGTCGAGAACGCCTCGCTGATGCCCTGGCTCGCCGGCACGGCGCTGCTGCATTCGACCATCGTGATGGAGAAGCGCGACGCGCTGAAGGTGTGGACGATCCTGCTGTCCATCCTCACCTTCTCGCTGTCGCTGATGGGCACCTTCCTGGTGCGTTCGGGCGTGCTGACGTCCGTCCACGCCTTCGCGACAGACCCGACGCGCGGCGTCTTCATCCTGATGATCCTGATCTTCTTCATCGGAGGATCGCTGGCGCTGTTCGCCTGGCGGGCGCAGACGCTGCGGCAGGGCGGACTCTTCGCGCCGATCTCGCGCGAGGGCGGGCTCGTGCTCAACAACCTTTTCCTGTCGGCGATCTGCGCGACGGTGTTCGTCGGCACGCTCTATCCGCTGGCGCTGGAGGCCGTAACGGGCTGGATCGACCCGACCAACCCCAGCAAGATCTCGGTGGGGCCGCCCTTCTTCAACGCGACATTCCTGCCGCTCGCGGTGCCGCTGCTGCTGGCGGTGCCGTTCGGCCAGGCGCTCGCCTGGAAGCGCGGCGATCTCCTCGCCGTGACGCAACGGCTCGTCTTCGCGGGGGCGGCGGCGGTGGTGATCACGATCCTGACCTTTGCCTACACCTATGGCGGGCCTGTCGCCGCGCCGCTGGGCGTCGGCCTCGGGGCGTGGCTGATCCTCGGCTCCATCAATGACATAGTGACGCGCTCCTGGCGTTCCGGGGCCACACTGTCGACGGTGCTGGCGCGGGCGGCGGGGCTGCCACGCTCGGCTTGGGGCTCGGCGATCGCCCATGCGGGCCTCGGCGTGAGCTGCATCGGCATCGCCGCCACGGTGTGGGGCGTCGAGCGGATCACCGCCCTGAAGCCCGGCGAGAAAACGGAACTCGCCGCCTACACCGTGATGCTGGACGGCGTCTTCCCGCGGCAGGGGCCGGACTATCGCGAGACGGTGGCGCGGCTGCGCATCTTCTCGGACGGGCAGGAGATCGGCGTGATCGAGCCTGGCCGCCGCGTCTTCGCCGTGCGCACCATGCCGACGACGGAGGCGGGGCTGATGACCGTGGGCCTCGGCCAGATCTACGCCAGCGTCGCCGACATCGAGCCGGATGGCCGCGTCGGCCTGCGCATCTACTGGAAGCCGCTGGTGCTGCTGATCTGGCTCGGCTCGGTGGTGATGGCGCTCGGCGGCGCGCTCTCCCTGCTCGACCGGCGCGCGAGGGTAGGCGCCCCGGTGCGCGCGCGGGCCCCCGTGCCCGCCCCGGCGGAGTGAGCGCGGTGGCGGGCTCGCGGATGTCCCGGACGTTGCGCGCGGCGCTCGCCGCGATCGTGCTGGCCGCGAACCTGACTGGACCTGCACTGGCGGTTCAGCCGGGCGAGATCCTTGCCGATCCGAAGCTGGAGAGCCGGGCGCGTGCCCTGTCGACGGAGCTGCGCTGCCTCGTCTGCCAGAACCAGTCGATCGACGACAGCGACGCCCCGCTCGCACGCGACCTGCGGCTGATCGTGCGCGAGAAGCTGAAGGAGGGGGCGAGCGATAGCGAGATCCGCGCGTTCCTCGTTGCCCGCTACGGCGAATTCGTGCTGCTGAAGCCGCCCTTCGGCTGGCACACGGCGCTGCTGTGGATCGCGCCCTTCGCCATCCTGCTCGCCGGCGCCGGCGCGCTCGTCCTGCGCGCCCGCCGCCCCGCCGCCGCCCTCACCGACACCGCGCCGCTGAGCGAGGCGGAACGTGCGGAGGTGGAGCGGGTGGTTGGGAGGGGCTAGACGAGCGGGGAGCGTAGGCCCCTCAACCGGCCTTCGGCCGCCTTCTCCCCGCCAGCGGGGAGAAGGCGGCAACTTCCAAGGATGAGCGCGATCCGAGACGAGGGCGCCTCTCCCGCGCCAGCCTCGGCTGTACGACAAGCCCACCTTTCCAAAGTTTCACCTGCCAGCGAGGGGCCGGTAAGCCGGCATCCCCAATTCTCCCGTGCAAGCCGAGGCGAGTCCCTCGGCGCGAGATCGAGGGTCGCGGACCCCGCACGAGGAGAGACCATGACGAACCAGACCGAGTTCCCCCGTCGCAGCCTGCGCAACGGCCTTCTGGCCGGCGCGGCCGCGGTTGCGATCGTCGGCGCGGGGCTGAGCCACGAGGTGTGGCAGTCCTCCGGCGCCGTCGCCCAGACCCAGGGCCAGACCGTCCGCACGGCAGCTGCCATTCCCTCCTTCGCCGACGTCGTCGACCGGGTGAAGCCGGCCGTGGTCGCCGTGAAGGTGAAGGTCGAGACCGCGTCCATGCGCGGAGAGGGCGTCGCCGACAGTGACGGCCCGAATTTCGACGACCTGCCCCCGGGCATCCAGCGCTTCTTCCGCGAGTTCGGCCAGGGCGGCCGGGACGGGCGCGGCGAGGGTCGCCAGGGGCCGCGCGGCCGGCAGTTCGGCCAGTCGCAGGGCTCAGGCTTCTTCATCTCGAAGGACGGCTACATCGTTACCAACAACCACGTCGTCCAGAACGGGGTCGAGGTGCAGGTGACCATGGACGACGGGCGCACGCTCGACGCCACGGTGGTCGGCACGGATCCCAAGACGGACCTCGCGGTGCTGAAGGTGAAGCAGGAGGGCGACTATCCCTTCGTGAGCTTCTCGCAGGGCAAGCCGCGGGTGGGCGACTGGGTCGTGGCCGTCGGCAACCCCTTCGGCCTCGGCGGGTCGGTGACTGCGGGTATCGTTTCGGCACGTGGCCGCGACATCGGCTCGGGCCCGTATGACGACTACCTGCAGATCGACGCGGCGGTGAACCGGGGCAACTCGGGCGGCCCGACCTTCGACCTGAACGGCGACGTGGTGGGCGTCAACACCGCCATCTACTCGCCCTCGGGCGGCAATGTCGGCATCGCCTTCGCCGTGCCGGCGGAGGTTGCCGTGTCGGTGGTCGAGCAGCTCAAGAGCGGCGGCAGCGTGTCGCGCGGCTTCATCGGCGTGCAGATCCAGCCGGTGACCAAGGAGCTTGCCGACAGCCTCGGGCTGAAGGAGACGCGCGGCGCGCTCGTCGCCGAGGCGACGGCGGAGGGCCCCGCGGCCGCGGCCGGCGTCAAGGCGGGCGACACGATCGTGTCCGTCGACGGCAAGCCGGTGGCCGGCCCGCGCGAACTCTCGCGCGAGATCGGCGCCAAGAAGCCGGGCTCCAACGTGTCGCTCGGCGTCGTCCGTGACGGCAAGGAGCAGACCCTGTCGATGAAGCTCGGCACGCTGCCGGGCGACAAGCAGGCGAAGGCCGACACCGGCAAGGGCGTCGAGGGCGAGGGCCGCGGCTTCGGCCTCCAGCTCGCTCCGGCCTCCGCCGTGCGCGGCAAGGGTGATCGCGGCGTCGTCGTGACGGGCGTCGAGCCCGACGGTCCCGGCGCGAGCCAGGGCATCAAGGAAGGCGATGTCATTCTCGAGGTTGCCGGAAAGGCGGTGTCGCAGCCGGCCGAGGTCCGCCAGGCCGTGGCCGAGGCGCGCAAGGACGGCCGCAAGGCGGTGCTGATGCGCATCAAGAGCGGCGAGGGCTCGCGCTTCGTGGCGCTCGCCTTCCCGGGCCGCGACAACCGCGGGTGACGGTTCGGCGCATCGTCCGGAGACGGGCGATGCGCCACAGCCCAGGGCGACGGCGGGAGACCCCTGCCGCCGCCGCCTCTCCGGGCGCATGACGGCGAAGCCCAGCCTCTTTGCAACCACGTCATGCGGCGTCCCGGACGGGGCCCCGCGGAGCCGCAACCGCGCGCGCCCCGGGCGCGGCAGGCCTGGCGCCCCCCGGCCTGTCGCGCCATCCCCTTTTCCCCGCGGCGCTCCTTCGCCGGCCGCGTTTGCGCTTCACAGGACGGCTCGATCGGGTACGGTCCATGACCATGAAACTGCTCATCGTCGAGGACGACCGCGAAGCCGCGGCCTATCTGGTGAAGGCCTTCCGCGAGGCGGGCCACGTGGCCGACCATGCCGCCAACGGCATCGACGGCTATGCCATGGCCAGCGAAGGCGGATACGACGTGCTCATCATCGACAGGATGCTGCCCAAGCTCGACGGACTGTCGCTCATCCACGGCCTGCGGGAACAGAAGAACGAGACCCCGGTGCTGATCCTCTCCGCGCTTGGCCAGGTGGACGACCGCGTGAAGGGCCTGCGCGCCGGCGGCGACGACTATCTCGCCAAGCCCTACGCCTTCTCCGAACTGCTGGCCCGGGTCGAGGTGCTGGCGCGCCGGCGCGGCAGCGGACCCGCCGAGGAGACGGTCTACCGCGTCGGCGACCTCGAGCTCGACCGGCTGGCGCGGAGGGTGACGCGGGGCGGCAAGGCGCTCGACCTGCAACCGCGCGAGTTCAGGCTGCTCGAATACCTCATGAAGCATGCCGGCCAGGTGGTGACGCGCACCATGCTGCTGGAGAACGTGTGGGACTACCACTTCGACCCGCAGACCAACGTCATCGACGTGCACCTGTCCCGGCTGCGCGGCAAGGTCGACAAGGGGTTCGACCGGCCCCTGATCCACACGGTGCGCGGTGCGGGATACATGGTCCGTGACGGCGCTCGGTAAGCTCTTCCGCACGACGGCGTTCAAGCTCTCGGCGGCCTACCTCCTCATCTTCGCGCTGTTCGCGGCGGGCCTGCTGGGCTACGTCGCGTTCAACACGCGCCGGCTGATCGAGCAGCAGGCGGCCAGCACCGTGCAGGCGGAGGTGCGCGGCCTCATCGACATCGCGCGCAGCGGCGGGCTTCCGCGCATGGCGGCGCTGATCGAGCGGCGCTCGCGCCAGCCCGGCTCCTCGATCTACCTGCTCGTCGGCCCCGGCGGCGTCCGGCTGGCGGGCAATGTCGAGCGCATTCCTGCCGACGTTCTGGAGCGCCCGGGACAGCGCATCATCACCTATTCCCACCCCGACGACGACCGCGAGCCGCACCAGGCGCTGGTTGCTGTCTACGAGCTTCCCAACGGCGCGCGGCTCGTGGTGGGGCGCGACCTGTCGGAGGCCGAGCGGCTGCGGGAGGTGATCCGCCGGGCGTTCGGATGGTCGATCGGACTCGTCCTGCTGCTGGCCGTTCTAGGCGGCTGGTTCGTCACCCGCCGCGTGCTCGG
>JAIYAB010000138.1 GCA_027489275.1 Hyphomicrobiales bacterium | reverse complement strand
TTGCGCTTCACCGAGGCGATCGACATGGCGGCGATGCGCTCGGGCGCCGCCGCGACGGACGATTATCTCGCCTCCTGGCGCCGCGGCGACCCGACACCCTGCGGCGACGACCTCGAGGCCGAGGCGCAGGCGGCTGCGGAGCGGCTGGAGGCGGAATACGACAAGGACCGCCTCAGGGCGCTGATCGACAACCAGGGCCGCGCCGCCGGCTGAGGACGCCTCCATGCAGACCCCCGCGGCCTTCGAACCACGCGGCAGGCGCCCCCCGGCGGCGGGCTCGCGCCGCCTGCGGTTCTGGTCGGTGCGGCATGCGCGCGGGCTGGAGCGCCTCTACGCAGCGTTCGAAGCGGTGCTCGTGAGGCTCGCGCCGCTGGCCGCACGCATCGGCCATGCCCGACTCGAACGGCCGGCGGCGGCGGTGGAGGGCGCGGTGAAGTCGGCGCTGTTCGACTGCCGGATGTGCGGCCAGTGCGTGCTTTCGTCGACCGGCATGTCGTGCCCGATGAACTGTCCCAAGGGCCTGCGCAACGGCCCCTGCGGCGGCGTGCGGGCGGACGGCAGGTGCGAGGTCTACCCTGCCATGCCCTGCGTATGGGTGCAGGCGTGGGAGGGGAGCCGGACGATGACCGGAGGCGACGGCATCCTGCAGGTGCAGCCGCCGGTCGACCATCGGCTCAAGGGCACGTCCTCGTGGCTGCGGGTGATGCGGGAGAAGGCGCCCGCGGAGCGGACGGGATGAGCAATCCGCCGTCCCTGCATCCCGACGACATCGGCCCCGAGCCGCACGCGCCGCTGCCGCCGTTGCCGGGGCACAGCTCGCGCGGGAGGCTGGAGCGGGTGTTGCGCCGCGGCGAGTTCGCCGTCACCGCCGAGCTCAACCCGCCCGATTCGGCCGATCCGGAGGACGTGTACCGGCGCGCCGCGGTCTTCGAGGGGTGGGTCGACGGCATCAACGCCACGGACGGCTCGGGCGCGCACTGCCACATGTCGAGCGTGGCGATCTGCGCGTTGCTGACGCGGGTGGGCTACGCGCCGATCATGCAGATCAGCTGCCGCGACCACAACCGCATCGCGATCCAGGGCAATGTGCTGGGCGCGGCGGCGCTCGGCGTCTGCAACATCCTGTGCCTGACCGGCGACGGCGTGCAGTGCGGCGACCATCCGCAGGCGAAGCCCGTGTTCGACCTCGATTCGACATCGCTGCTGCAGACCATCCGCACCATGCGGGACGAAAAGCGGTTCCTCTCCGGCCGCAAGCTGACCACGGCGCCCGACGTGTTCATGGGGGCGGCGGAGAACCCCTTCGCCCCGCCGCACGATTTCAGGCCGCTGCGCCTCGCCAAGAAGGTCGAGGCGGGCGCGCAGTTCTGCCAGACGCAGTACTGCTTCGACGTGCCGATGATGGCGCGATTCATGGAGCGGGTGCGCGACCTCGGACTCGACGAGCGCTGCTTCATCCTGGCCGGCGTCGGCCCCCTCGCCTCGGCCCGCACGGCGCGCTGGATGCGCGCCAACGTCGCCGGCGTTCACATTCCGGACGCGGTGATCGAGCGGCTGGAAGGAGCGCAGGACCAGAAGGCGGAGGGCAAGCGCATCTGCATCGAGATCATCCAGCAGCTGCGCGAGATGCGCGGCATCGCCGGCATCCACGTCATGGCCTACCGGCAGGAGGAGTACGTGTCCGAGATCGTGCACGACTCCGGCGCGCTGGCGGGCCGCACGCCGTGGCGGCGGGAGTTCCAGCCGGCCGTCCAGTCGGTGGAGCGGCTCGGGGCAGGCTAGAGCCAATCGACCTTCAGGATTTTCAGCGCATTGAAGTGCTGCTTCCATGTGTTCCGGATTGTGTGGTTCGGAGCACTTTCGATGGCGAAGCGGAATGGAGGCGGGCAGGCGGAGGGCGGACGAGCGCACGGGCTAAGCTCCGGGCAATCGATGATCGAAATACGATGATGAAAACGAGAACACGTGCAGTCGAAATTCTGAATTTGAATTATAACCCGCCAATTGGTCGTCGTCCGGCGATAGAGGGACAGCGACGAGATCCGGATGGATCGCTCCGGCAATTTCCGGACACTGTGGAACCGAAGCAACACAGAAATACGCGAAGATTGTATACTGTGAAAGTTCGTTCAACTCTGGGTTTCGTTTCTGTTGTCGCGGCCGAAAGGCGACAGTTCGCTGTCACGGCGGCTGCGTCGCCCGCGCGCCGCCCGATGACGGCGCATGGCGTCGCCGGCCCGGCCCTGGAGGCGTCGCCTTTCACCCCGTGGCGTTCTCCGCTACACGACGGGCGGGATCTGATAGAAGCTCCCGGCCGTAAAGGCTCGGGCACACGGAGGATCGGATGACGGAAACGGTGATCACCTCGGAGAAGAGGAAGGTCGTGATCGGCTTCGAGCACCGATTCGTCATGATCGGCGAGCGGATCAACCCGACCGGCCGCAAGCTCCTCGCCGAGGAGATGGCGCGCGGCGACTACAGCCGCGTCGTGTCCGACGCGATCGCGCAGGTGGAGGCCGGCGCGCAGATGCTCGACGTGAACGCCGGCATCCCGCTCGTCGACGAGCCGGCGATCCTCGCCGAGTGCATCAAGCTGGTGCAGGACACGGTGCCGGTGCCGCTGTCCATCGACAGCTCCATCGTCGCCGCGCTGGAGGCGGGGCTCGCGGTGTACCGCGGCAAGCCGCTCGTCAACTCGGTGACCGGCGAGGAGGAGCGCCTCGAGCAGGTGCTGCCGCTCGTCAAGAAGTACAACGCCGCCGTCGTCGCGATCTCGAACGACGAGACGGGGATCTCCGAGGATCCCGACGTGCGCTACGCCGTCGCCAAGAAGATCGTCGAGCGCGCGGCCGACTACGGCATCCCGCGCGAGGACATCGTGGTCGATCCGCTGGTGATGCCGGTGGGCGCCATCAACGACGCGGGCCGCCAGCTCATAAGGCTGCTGCGCCGCCTGCGCGAGGAGCTGAAGGTCAACACCACCTGCGGCGCGTCGAACTTCTCGTTCGGCCTGCCGAACCGGCGCGGCCTCAACGCCGCGTTCCTGCCCATGATGATCGGGGCCGGCATGACGTCTGCCATCATGAACCCGCTGCACAACGAGGACATCCAGGCGATCCTGGGCGCGGACGTGGTGATGGGCAACGATCCCAATTGCGGCGCGTGGATCCGCAAGTACCGCGAGCCTTCGCCCGAGGGCGCCGGCGGCGAGGGCGGCCGGCGCGGCCGCGAGGGGCGCAGGCGGCGCGAGCAGGCCTGATCGTGCCGTACGGCCGCCCCTG
>JAIYAB010000417.1 GCA_027489275.1 Hyphomicrobiales bacterium | reverse complement strand
GTTCCCGCTGATCTCGCTCGTCGTGCCGCTCTTCCAGACGATGCGCAATTTCGGCCTGCTCAACACCTGGACGGCGCTGATCCTGCCTTACGCCGTGCTGTCGATGCCGGTGTGCACCATGGTGCTGGTGTCCTTCTTCCAGGACATCCCCAACGACCTCGAGAACGCGGCGATGATCGACGGCTGCACGCGGGTGGGCGCGCTGTGGCACGTCGTGATCCCGCTCACCGCCCCGGGGGTGTTCACGGCCGCGATCCTCGCCTTCGTCAACGCGTGGGACGAGTTCCTGCTGGCGCTGACGCTGTCGCCGCGCGTCGTGTCGCGCACGCTGCCGGTGGGCATCACGCTCTACCAGGGCGAGTTCTCGTTCCCCTGGCCGATCATCTCGGCGGCGCTGATCGTCGCCATCGTGCCGGTGTCGATCCTGATCGCCGTCTTCCAGGACCGCGTCGTCGGCGGCCTCACGAGCGGCGGCATGAAGGGCTGAAGCGCTACGCCTTTCCGGGGACGGGAGACGGCTCAGCCGTTGGCGACGCGCAGGGGCTCCGCGCGCTGGGCGGCTTCGATCGCGCGCTCTGCCGCGCGATGCGCGGGATCGGCCGCCGGACGGTGGGTTGCAGTGTGCGGTTCCTGACCGAGGATCGCCGCCATGATCAGCCCGGCGGCGCCGAAGGAGACGCGGCGGGACAGGTCGACGAGCGCGAAGAGCTTCTGCGTCGAGTGGCCGATCAGCGGATCGCGGAACATGAAGATCCGCGTGATCACCTCGTCCGAGAGGCCGAGCGCGACGAGCGCCACGGCCAGAGTCTCGCCCGTGCGGTCTTCGAGGATGCGCCTCGCCTTGTCCGGCGACGTCGACAGCGCCAGCGCCATCAGCGCCGCGAAGGCCCGCTGGTCGCCGGCGGTCGCCGCGTTCTCCAGCCCGAGCGCGAGTTCGGGCGGGGCGGCGGGAGCGGCGCGGCCGCGCCGGTTGGCCAGCGCCACGCGCTCGGCGTCCTCGATGATGCGCAGGCGCATCGTGCGATCGGCCTGGAGGAACAGCACGGCGCGCTCGCCGGCGGCAAGATCGGTGCGCGACAGCAGGGCGTCGGCGATCGCCTCCTCCTCCCGCGAGCGGGCGAGGAGCTCGAGCTTGACGTCCTGCGGGAGCTCGACGGCCGTGTTGGCGGCCATCGTCACGTCGATGACAGCCTCTTGCCGCGCCAGCAGAAGCCGCATCAGCGGTCCGTCGAGATCGGCGCGCGCCGCGACGGCGGCGGCGAGCAGGCGACCGCCGGTGGCGGCCTCCGCCAGCACCATCGGGCGCGGCAGCCAGAGCGCGTCGGCGAGCAGGATTCGCGCGGCATCATCCCCGCGCGCAACCACCGCCTCGGCGACGCCCGGCGGCGTGCCTGCGTAGGCGGCGAGCTTGCAGGCGATGACGCAGGCGGTGTCGGCGTCGACCTGCCCGGCAAGCGTGCCCCCGATCTCCTGGAACTGGGCGATCTCGTCGGGCGAATGCGTCTCCGCGGAGACGTAAAGGTCGGTCAGCACGCGCAGCAGGATGGGCTTCATGTCCAGCCCCTCCTCGCGCGCGATGGCAACGAGTCCCTGGAGTTCCGGCGGGGTCACGAGCGGCATGGGGGGCGGTGCTCCGAGGGCAGGCGCGAACCTCCCGACGATGGAACCGTCATGGTTTATGCATCGTTAACGGCTCAGCTCGCGGGGCGATGAAGCGGGCCTGCATTAACGCGGCGTTAACCATAAAGGGCGTTCTTCAGGACCGTGCTTCGCGCACGCGGGCCATCGCGAAGGAGGGTGTCATGGGTGACGTCGTCGCGTTCCGGCCTCAGGCCGCTCGCAGGATGCAGGCTCGCGCCGAGACGGACGCGCAGCGGGGCGAAATCCTGCTGTTCATGGGCGTCCGCTACGAGCGGCACGACCGTATCGAGGACAAGCGCGCCGCCGGCCGCTCGCCGCGCAAGCGGCGCAACCGCGCCTGACGCGTCCGCCATGGGGGCTGCGGCGGCGCCAATGATCGCTCTCGTGCTCGTCGCCGCCCTGGCAGGCTGCGCGGAGACGGGCGATTTCGGGCGCCCGAAGCCCACATTCTGGAACGACACGGCAGGCCCCCTGCTCGGCAAGGGCATGGCGACCGTCCGCGAGGAGCCGGTGTCGTGGTCGCTGCTCACCGACGACGAGCAGGAGCTGCGCAACCGCGCGTACCGCTTCCTCACGCCCGCGAAGGAGCAGTGGGGCTATGAGCGTCAGATCGCCGACCTCGCGGTGAAGCGCGTCATTCCCGGCAACATGGTTCCGAAGGACCCGACCGCCTACCACCGGGCGATCCAGTCCTCGGGCGACATTTCCCCCCGTGCGCGCTACCAGCGGCTGCGCGAGGACATCGACAACGACCGCATCCTGCTCGGCCGATACGTTGCCGTCGCCTGCCGCGTGCAGGAGATGGACGTGATCCGCCTCAAGGCGCTGGAGAAGATGGACGAGCCCGGCGAGTATCAGGCGGCGCAGGCGCGCGCCCGCGTCGCCGAGAACGAGGCGCTGACGGCCTGGGTCTTCGAGGAGACGGTCTACCGCCTCGCCTCCTATCGCTACTCGCTCGAAAACCTCGTGATCGAGAGCCCGGACCGCGACGCCATCAAGGTGGAACGCGTGCTCACCGCCTTCGACGCCGATCGCGCCGGGCTGGAGCGCTGCGGGCGTCGTGGCGGCGTCACCGTCACTCCGGCGGGGCCGTCGGTCCGGTATCATCCCAAGCCCGACAAGCCGCCGCTGCCGCCGAAATAGCAGCCGGCGTCAATCGTGCCGCCGCCCGGCCGGCGGGGCTGCCCCGCGCTGCTGCGACGGCGGCTCGACCACGGTCCCCGTCTCCAGGGGTTCCTTCGTGCAGCTGGCGGCCCGCGCGCGGGCCTCGGCCTGGAACTGCAGGCCGGGTTCCAGCGCGAGCGTGCGGACCGTCACGAAGCCGGTCGAACGCGGCGAGACGAGGCGCAGTTCGCGCACGGGCTCGTCCTCGGGATCCGTCTCCTCCAGCTCTTCCAGCTGGTCCTTTGTGACGACGAGCAGGTCGATGACGCCGCGCAGCGCGCTGCGGTCGGTCATCGCGTAGAAGACGCCGCCGGTCGGCGTGTAGAACGCGAAGGACATGAAGGTGTCCCCCGGCGTCGCACGCACGCGCAGCGGCGCGTCCCCCAGATCGTAGCGGCAGACCGCGACGACCGCCGCGGGATCGCGGTGCGGCAGGCCCGTCGGCCCGGCCTCGGGGTTGGGCAGCAGCGTCATGACGTGGCGCGGCGCCAGCGCCGCGAGGCGTTCGTCGGCGTTGGGACGCGTCAGCGCGGGTATCGCGAGCACGGCGCCCAGGTGCACGATGCCGCCGAGCACGAGCCCCAGCGCGATCGTGTGCAGGATCGTCCACCCCGGCTTCATCGGCACGCGACCTGGGCGATGGCCGGCATCCGCGCCGGATCGATGACGGCGGACGCGCCGCTGATCGGCGTGTCGTAGAGGCGCAGCACGAGGTTGAAGCGCCCGGCGACGGGCACCGGCAGCCAGTTGCCCGGGCGCGCCGACGGGGCCACGGTGATCACGAAGGAGCCGTCCGGCCCGCGCACGATCTCGGCCGAGGTGAAGCCATGCCGGCCGGCCGGGTTGGCGATGAGCGCCCCGGCGGGGGTCTCCGCCGTCAGGGTCCAGTACCGCGTCGGCGGCACGAAGCCGGACACGCGATACGCGCAAGCACCGACCAGCGGACGGCCGGCATCGTCGCGCTGCGCGGTGAAGGTGAGCCCCTCTCCCAGCCCGAGCGGCATGACGCCGCTGCGCGCCACCACCGCGCGCGAATAGGGGTCGGCCTCGACCGACCCGTTGCGCGGATGGGCCACCCACGCGCCGACCCGGACAGCGCCGAAGCCGACGCCGCTGTCGACGGCGAGCCACGTTCCGCCGAGCCCCGCCGTCGCCGCGATGGCGAAGACCGCCAGCACGCGCGACAGCAGGCCGAGCCGGGGCAGGACGCCGGTCCGCGACGGGACCGGGATGCGCAGAGCCCCGTCGGTCACGGCACGGCGACCCGCGGGGCGGCCGGCGCGGCAACCCCGGGCTCCAGCGCCGCCGAGGGACCGGCGGGACGCGGCGCGGGAGCGGGCTGGGCCGGAACGGCCTTCAGCAGGGACTCGATGGTGGAGAGCGCGTCGAGCGAACGGCGATTGAGCACCGCGGGGCGCTGCGCGCCGACGGCGGCCGCGGCATCGGCCGGCTTCGCTGTGCCGGCGGCGGCGACGGCAGGGGCCGGGGCGGCGGCAGGGGCGACGCCCGGCAGCGGCCGCAGTTCGACCGACAGGTGTGCCGGCGCCATCAAGTCGTGCCAGGCCTGCGCCGGCAGCGAACCGCCGGTCATGCGCGCGGTGGGGGAATAGTCGTCGTTGCCGAACCACACGCCCGCCACGAGGTTGCCCGTGTAGCCGATGAACCAGGCGTCGCGATAGGCATTGGTGGTGCCGGTTTTGCCGCCCACCTTGATGCCCGGGAGGATGGCGCGCCGGCCGGTGCCCTCCTCGACCACCTTGACCATCATCGTGTTCATGTCGGCGACGACCTTCTCCGGCACGATCTGCCTGGGCGCCGGCCCGTCGCGGTCGCGCCGGTAGATCACCTCGCCGTGCGAGTTGCGGATCTCGACCGCGGCATAGGGCTGCGCCTCCCTGCCGCCGTTGGCGAGCACGGCATAGCCCGCCGTCATGTCGATCACGGTCACCTCGGCCGCGCCGATGGGCAGCGACACCGTGTCGACGAGCGGCGTGTTGAGGCCCATCATCCGGCACACCTCGATGATGCGCTGGCGGCCGGCCTTGTTGTTGCCCTCGCCGATCAGCGTGGCGAGCTGCACCGGGATGGTGTTGATGGACTTGGCCAGCGCCACCGACAGCGGCATGGAGCCCGAATAGGACCGGTTGTAGTTGTTGGGGCACCAGTCGCCCACGCAGACCGGGCGGTCGGTGACGATGGTGGCCGGGTTGAGCTTCCCCGTCATCAGCGCTGCCGTGTACACGAACGTCTTGAACGACGATCCGGGCTGACGCAGCGCGTCGGTGGCGCGGTTGAACTGGCTCGCGCCGTAGTCGCGACCGCCGACCATGCCGCGCACGGCGCCGTCGGGGTCC
>JAIYAB010000335.1 GCA_027489275.1 Hyphomicrobiales bacterium | reverse complement strand
GGTCGTCCTGGATGAAGCCGCGGGCGACGCTCTCGGCGTCTCCGGTGTCGATCGAGGCGCCGGCCGAGCCGGCCGCGCCGAAGGCGAGGCGGGCGAACTGGAGGCGGGCCGAGGCCTGCCGCGCGCTCTTCTTGATGAGATCCTGCGCGAAGCCGCGCATGGACTCGTCCTTCTCGTCCTCGAGCACCTCGAGGCCGTTGACGATGGCGCCGACGGGACTGATCACGTCGTGGCAGACGCGACTGCACAGCAGGGCTGCCAGATCGAGCGCGTCGAGGGTGAGGACGGTCATGAAGCCTCCCTGGAGGGCCCGCCGCCGCCGCGGCGCGGGCGAATCGCTCTGGGTGTACACGCCAAGCGGATACACTGCCGCCGTGCGGCGCGAAAGCGGCTGGACTGCGTCACGGCGAGAGCTGCGGCTTCAGGGCCGCCCATTTCGCCTCCGCCTCCTCCATCGACGCCGCGCCGCCGGCCAGGAAGGCATCGCGGCCCTCCGGCAGGCGGAACAGCACGAGGCGCTGGCCGATGATGGAAAACAGAGAGGGATCGGACGCGACAGGCGTGCCGCGCAGCATCGATTCGCCGTCATAGCCCCCGAAGGCGGGCATGTAGATGTCCGGATCCTTCAGGAAGGCGGCGGCGTTGCCGGATGACGCGAAGCGCCACACCGCGTCGGCCCACTCCGCCTCGTGCTCGGCGCTGCCCGCCTTGGGCCTGCCCTCGACGAAATAGGCCACGGGATCGAATCCGTCGATGGCGATGCCGGACACCGGGTCGACGAAGACGCGCTCGGTGATCCCCGCCCGCGCGGCCACGGACGGCAGGGCGGCGAGCGCAAGCCCGGCAGCCGCGTCGAGAAGGAACTTGCGCCTTGCAAGGGACATGTTTCGTCCGGATCTTCCGATGTTGCCGACCTGCGTGATTCGCCATCCCCCCGGGGACTGTCCGAAGCGGCTGGCCGGCCTATGAGCAGGCACGGTGCTTGACGTTCCGTTACGCGCGGCGCGCCCAGGCCGCCCGGACGACCAGGAAGGAGCCGCGACGATGCAGATGAGGCGTGGACGCGTGCTGCAGGCGCTCGCGGCAGTGGCCGTCGCGGCGGCGGTCCTGATCGCCGGGCCGATGCAGGCCAGGGCGCAGGCGCAATTGCCGCCCAAAACCAAGCCGCCCCAGCAGAGCCGCAGCGACACCTTCAGCACCGAGGAGCTGGTCGGCAACGGCCACAAGTTCTTCGGCAGCGTGTCGCGCGGGATCGCGATGACGATCGAGGAGGCGGGTCGGCGCTGGGGCCAGCCCAACGGCTACATCCTCGGCCAGGAGGCCGCGGGCGCCTTCGTCGGCGGCCTGCGCTACGGCGAGGGCACGCTCTACACACGCAACGCCGGCGACCGCCGCGTGTTCTGGCAGGGTCCCTCGCTCGGCTTCGACTTCGGCGGCGACGGCTCGCGCACCATGATGCTCGTCTACAACCTGCCCTCCACGGACGCGATCTACCAGCGCTTCGGCGGCATCGACGGGTCGGCCTACCTCGTCGGCGGCTTCCGCATGACCGGGCTGATCGCCAACGACATCGTCCTCGTGCCGATTTCCTCGGGCGTCGGCGCGCGGCTGGGGGTGAATGTCGGCTACCTGAAGTTCACGCCCGACGCCACCTGGAACCCCTTCTGAGCCGAACCGCGGCTTGGCGTGTCCCGGCCGGCCGTGTAACTATTCAGTTGACCGCTTCGGAGGACGACAGTCCTCCTCCGGCGGGCGATCGCGTCCAGGTCGAAGGCCGGTCCGCTGGCGGACCGGTCCATTTCACGAGAGTTCCGGCCGCATGAACGACGAGGTTCGCTGCCCGTGATCGACCTGGCCATGGTGTTCGCCATGGGCGCGCTGACGGCGGCGCTGATCGCGCTCCTCGTCCTCCCCGCCCTGTCGCGGCGTGCCGAGCGTCTCGCCCGGCGGCGCATCGAGGCGCGCCTGCCGCTCTCCCTGGCCGAGGTCGCCGCCGAGCGCGATCACCTGCGCGCCGAACTCGCCGTCGAGGCCCGCAGGATCGAACTGCGGATGGACGCGGTGCAGAAGACCAAGGCCGCCGACATGGCCGAGCTCGGTCGCCGCGCCGTGGAGATCGCCGAGCTGCAGACGTCGGTCGCGGCGAAGGTCGCCGCCATCGCAAGGCTCGACGACACCGTCGCCGGGCTGACCCGCGATCTCGGCGAGACGAGCGCCAACCTCGCCGCCAGCCGCGCCGAGGGCGAGCGGCTCGCCGGCGAACTGGCCGCCCGCCAGGCCGACCTCGCGGCGCTGCGCGCCGAGCACGCCGCGCTCCAGGGCGTGGCCGACGAGAGGCGCGTCGTGATCGCGACGCTGGAGACGCGCATCGAGGCGCTGGACCTCCAGCTCGCCGACCTGTCCCGCGACATCGCGGAGGCCCGCGACGCCATCGACGAGCGCGACAGCCGGATCGCCGGGCTGGAGACCGACCGCGCGCTGGCCGAGAACCGCCTGCACGGCCTCCAGCAGGAGCGCGACGAACAGGACCGGGCCATCGACCGCCTGCGCGCCGAGCGCGCCGAGGCGACCGCCCGCGCCGCATCGGCGGCGGCGGAAAGCGGCGAGCGGCAGAAGATGCTGCTGGCCGAGACCCACCGCATCGAGGTCGCCGAGGGCGAGCTGTCCGACCTCGCCCGCCGCGTCGAGGAGCTGCGGGCGGACAAGGAAGCCGCCGAAAAGGCGCTGAAGGAAGCCCGCGCCGCGCGCAAGGCGATGAAGGTCGAGCGCGACCGCCTGCGCCGCGCCGCGGATGCCGGGCTCGCCGCCCAGCGCCTCGAGAACGACGCCCTGCGCGAGGAGATGGAGCGGCTTGCCGCGGACATCCTGCGCCTCGCCGCCGCAGGCGGCGGCAGCGAGCCGCCGCCGGTCCGCCCAGACCGCCGCCGCCCGCGGCTCACCGCCGTCGGCGAGCCTGCGGGCAAGGGCTGAGGACGCCCAGGCGGCGTCCGTTCCGCCTCACCGCTGGCGCGTCTCCCAGTCCGGCGCGACGAAGACCGGCACGTTGGAGGCCGGCAGCGGCTCGCGGCCGAGGATCAGGTCGGACGCCTTCTCGCCGATCATGATCGCGGGCGCATTGAGATTGCCGGTCGTGATCGTCGGGATGACCGCGGTGTCGGCGACGCGCAGCGCCTCGACGCCGATCACGGCGAGGGCGGGATCGACCACCGCGCCGGGATCGTCGGCCGAACCCATGCGACAGGTGCCGCAGGGGTGATAGGCGCTCTCGACGCGGCGGCGGATGAAGGCGTCGATCTCCGCGTCGGTTGTCACCTCCTCGCCAGGCGAGATCTCGCGCCCGCGATACCGGTCGAAGGCCGGCTGGGCGAAGATCTCCCGCGTCAGCCGCACGCACGCGCGCATCTCCTCCCAGTCGTCGGGATGGCTCATGTAGTTGAACAGGATCGAGGGCCGGGCGAAGGGATCGGCCGAGCGCAGGGCGACGCGCCCGCGGCTGCGCGAGCGCATCGACCCGACATGCGCCTGGAAGCCATGTGCCGTCACGAGGTCGCGGCCGTCATAGGCGATCGCCGCCGGCAGGAAATGGTACTGGATGTCCGGCCATTTCACGCCGGCCCGGCTGCGGATGAAGCCGCAACTCTCGAAATGGTTGGTCGCGCCCAGCCCGTCCCGGCGCAGCAGCCAGCGCAGGCCGATGCGCGCCTTGGCGAGCGGGCCCATGGCGGAGAAGAGCGTGATCGGCTCGCGGCACTCCACCTGGAAGTAGAACTCCATGTGGTCCTGCAGGTTCTGCCCCACGCCGGGCCGGTCGGCGACGACAGGGATGCCGAGCCGGGCGAGATCGGCCCCCGGTCCGACGCCGGACAGCATCAGCAGCGCGGGCGAGTTGATGGACCCGGCGGCCAGCACGACCTCGCGCTTCGCGCGAACGATCGTCTCCGGGCCGCCCGGCCGCGCGCGACAGGCCACTCCCACGGCGCGCCGTCCCTCGAAGACGATCCGCGTCGTCGTCACCCGGCTGCGCAAGTGCACGTTGGGCCGGCGCAGCGCGGGCTTCAGGTAGGCGCTGGCGGCGCTCCAGCGGCGCCCCTGGTGGATGGTGCGGTCCATCCGGCCGAAGCCTTCCTGGCGGAAGCCGTTGACGTCGGGCGTTTCGGCGTAACCGGCCTGGACGGCGGCATCGATGAAGGCGCGGTAGAGCGGGTTCTCCATCGGGCCGTAGCTCGTGTGAAGGGGGCCGGCATCGCCGCGCCAGGCGTCCCCGCCCTCCTCCCGCGTCTCGGCGCGGCGGAAATAGGGGAGCACGTGCCGCCAGCCCCAGCCCGCGGCGCCCTGCTCCTCCCAGCCGTCGAAGTCGAGCGCGTTGCCGCGGATGTAGACCATGCCGTTGATGGAGGACGACCCGCCGACGACCTTGCCGCGCGGCACGTGCAGGCGGCGGCCGTCCAGATGGGGCTCGGGCTCCGTCTCGTAGCGCCAGTCGTAGCGCGGCGAGTTCATCGGGATGTTGAGCGCGCTCGGCATCTGGATGAACGGCGACGCATCGGAGCCGCCGGCCTCCAGCACCAGCACGGTGGCCGAACCGTCCTCCGACAGCCGGTTGGCCATCACGCAGCCGGCCGAGCCGGCGCCGACGATGATGTAGTCGAACGTGTCAGGCATGGTCTCAGGCAAACGACGTCCGGAGGTCGCACCCGCCCCTGCGGGTCACGAGAGCCCCTCGATTCGCCCGGAGGCGTCGAGGCGGATCTGCTCGGCGGCGGGGACGCGGGGCAGGCCGGGCATGGTCATGATCTCCCCGCAGATGACCACGAGGAAGCCCGCGCCGGCCGACAGCCGGACCTCGCGGATGGGCACGACGTGGCCGGAGGGCGCGCCGCGCAGCGTGGGGTCCGTGGAGAAGGAATACTGCGTCTTCGCCACGCAGATCGGCAGGTGGCCCCAGCCGGCGGCCTGCAGGTCGCGGAACTGGTTGCGGACGGAGGCGTCGGCGCTGATGTCGGCGGCGCCGTAAATCTCCGTGGCGATGAGGCGGACCTTGTCCCACAGCGGCAGCTCGTCGGAGTAGAGCGGGCGGAAGCCCTCGCCGTCGAGCGGGCGGCTGCTCTCGGCGAGCGCGACCACCTCGTGCGCCAGCGCCTCGATGCCGCGCGAGCCCTCGGCCCAGTGCGAGCAGACCACGGCGGTGACGCCGAACTGGTCACGGCAGACGGTGCGGATCAGCTCGAGCTCCGCCTCGGTGTCGGTGCCGAAGCGGTTGATGCCGACGACGACCGGGACGCCGAACTTGCGGACGTTACCGACGTGGCGGCCGAGATTGGCCATGCCGCGGCGCAGGGCCTCGACATTTTCCGCGCCAAGCTGGTCGCGCGGGACGCCGCCATGCATCTTCAGCGCGCGGACGGTGGCGACGACGACCGCGGCGGCCGGCGACAGGCCGGCCTTGCGGCACTTGATGTCGAAGAACTTCTCGGCGCCGAGATCGGCCCCGAAGCCGGCCTCGGTGACAACGTACTCGGCGAGCTTCAGGGCGGTGCGCGTGGCGACCACGGAGTTGCAGCCATGCGCGATGTTGGCGAAGGGCCCGCCGTGGACGAAGGCGGGGTTGCCCTCCAGCGTCTGCACGAGGTTGGGCTGCAGCGCGTCCTTCAGGAGGACGGTCATCGCGCCCTCGGCCTTGAGGTCCTTCGCGGTGACGGGCGCGCGCTCGCGCGTCTGCGCCACGACCATGCGGCCGAGGCGCTCCTCGAGGTCCTTCAGGTCGCGGGCGAGGCAGAAGACGGCCATCACCTCGGAGGCGACGGTGATGTCGAAGCCGTCCTCGCGCGGGAAGCCGTTGGACACGCCGCCCAGCGAGCCGACGATGGAGCGAAGCGCCCGGTCGTTCATGTCGAGCACGCGCCGCCACGCGACGCGGCGCGGATCGATGCCCAGCCCGTTGCCCCAGTAGACGTGGTTGTCGAGCATCGCCGCGAGCAGGTTGTTCGCCGACGTCATGGCGTGGAAATCGCCCGTGAAGTGGAGGTTGATCTGCTCCATCGGCACGACCTGCGCGTAGCCGCCGCCCGCCGCTCCGCCCTTCATGCCGAAGCAGGGCCCCAGCGAGGGCTCGCGCAGGCAGATCATCGCCTTGCGGCCGATGCGGTTGAGGCCGTCGCCCAGGCCCACCGTCGTCGTTGTCTTGCCTTCGCCGGCGGGCGTCGGGCTGATGGCGGTGACGAGGATCAGCTTGCCGTCCGGTTTCCCCTGCAGGCTTTCGATGTGGTCGAAGCCGAGCTTGGCAATGTGGTGGCCGTAGGGGTGCAGCGCCGCGGCAGGAATGCCGAGCCGCTCGGCCACCGCCTGGATCGGCTTCAACGTCGCCGCCCGCGCTATCTCCAGATCGCTCGCCATGTCGCCTCGTCCCCCGCCGCGCGCCGGGCTGCCGCCGGCTCCGGTCGCGCCAGTGTGGCGGCGCGCCGCCCGCCATGGAAGGGCCCATGCGCCCCCTTCTGGTCAGAATGCGTCAGCGCGGCCGTGTCGCTCACGCGCCGTGGCGGCGCTCCTGGCTCGGCGTGCGGCCGAAGTGCTCGCTGTAGCACTTGGAGAAGTGCGACGCGGAGACGAAGCCGCAGGCCAGCCCGATGGTGAGGATGGGCATCGAGGTCTGCCGCAGCAGGAACCGCGCGCGGTTGAGGCGCAGGCCCAGATAGTAGCGGGTCGGCGCCTCGCCGATGTACTTGCGGAACAGCCGCTCGAGCTGGCGGGTCGAGAGCCCGACCTGCCGGGCGAGGTC
Source organism: Hyphomicrobiales bacterium (assembly GCA_027489275.1). Classification (GTDB taxonomy): domain Bacteria; phylum Pseudomonadota; class Alphaproteobacteria; order Rhizobiales; family Beijerinckiaceae; genus Alsobacter. Next base: position 8,222 of record JAIYAB010000335.1, on the reverse strand, counting down.
GGCGCAGGAGAGCGGGTTCTCCAGGCTCTTCTCCATCTCGGAGACGACGGCCAGGAGCTTGGGATGGGCGACGCCGAGGCGCGCGCGCAGCTCCATGCGCTGGCGCTCGTGGCTGTCGCGCTGGCGATGGTGAATGAGCTGGTCGGTGACCTGGGCCGCGACGTCCGACCCCTTTTGCTTGGCGATCATCGACAGCATCATGTCGATGGCCGCCGTGCCGCCGGCACAGGTGAAGCGGTTGCGGTCGATCTCGAACAGCTCCTGCGTCACCTCGATGTCGGCGAACTCCTCGCGGAAGCTGTCGTGGTTCTCCCAGTGGATCGTGCAGCGCCGGCCCGACAGCAGGCCCGCCCGCGCCAGCACGTGGGTGCCCGTGCACACCGCCCCGATGGAGACGCCGTAGAAGGCGAGCGTGCGCAGCTTGGCGATCAGGTCGCGATGGTCGAAGCGGTGCACGTCGACGCCCGCGCACACCACCACCGCCGGCATGGGGCCGACATCGGCATAGGACCCGTCGACGGCGATGGACACGCCGTTCGACGCCGCGACCGGCAGCCCATCCGGCGAAAAGATGCGCCAGCCGTAGAGCGCCTTGCCCGAGCAGCGGTTGGCGAGGCGCAGCGGCTCGATGGCCGAGGTGAAGGCGATCATCGAGAAGTCCGGCACCATCAGGAAACCGAAGGTGTGCACGCTGTCGGCCCCGGCCGGGGTCTCCACGGACGCCGCAATCGGCTCGAGCGTCGTGGAACGGGGCGGGGCGCCATGCATCGGTGATTGTGCCTTTTGCGACATTGGGGCGTCAGATTTGGACAAACACCCGTCACCGTCAATCGTCAATGCGACATCGTGATGTCGCGATCCGCGCAGGAGGCGAGGCCGAGGCCGCGGGAGGAACGGCCGGGCCGGCTTAGGGCGACGCGCACGGTTTCTGCCCCTGCGCCGGATCGGCGGGGGGCTTCGCAGGGAGGGTCTGGCTTTTCTCAGGATCACGCGGGGTGGTGCGCGGATCGGCGTCGGCAAAGCGTCCCCGGGATGATCGGGGAAGGGTAGCGGGGGGATCCGGGCGACGTTCAGCCGCCGCCGATCCGCGCACGCCGTGTCAGGCTTGCCGGAGCCTACCCGAGGAACAGGCCAGCTCTCCGGCAGGGCCGCCCCGCCGCCCGGTCCGTCTCACGGACAGGCGAGGCCACCGCCTCCGCATCCCCCGGCCGGACGGTCGGCCGGAGCCCCGCGGGCCGCCCGCCCCTCCTGACAGGATGGGCGCGACGCCCCGCCGATGCGGAACGGGTCGACATTCTCATTCATAAATTCATACGTCAAGGAATAAACACCTACGCCGACGAGCGGCCGCACGCGTCAGTTCACCGGCGCGCCGCCCTCCTGCGTCCGCCGTGCGACGAAGGCGGCGATCTCCTCGGCGGCGGCGGGGTCGAGCGTCGGGGGCTCGTATTCGGCGATGGCCTGCCGGGCGATGGCGCCGGCGCGCCGGGTGGCATCGACGGCGCCGTCCTGCTTCCAGCTTTCGAAGTTGCGCCAGTCCGACACGAGCGGGCTGTAGAAGGCCGTCTCGTAGCGCGCCAGCGTGTGCGGGGTGGCGAAGAAATGGCCGCCCGGCCCGACGTCCTCGATGGCGGCGAGCGCCAGCGTGTCGGCATCCACCACCTCGGGCTGAAGGAAGCTGACGAAGAGCTGCAGCATCTCCACGTCGAGCACGAACTTCTCGACGCTGGCGGTGAGCCCGCCTTCCAGCCAACCCATCGACTGGTGCAGGAAGTTGACGCCGCCCATGACCGCCGACCACGTCGCCATCATCGACTCGTAGGCCGCCTGCGCGTCGGGAGCGTTGGAGGTGTTGATGTTGGAGGAGCGGAAGGGCAGCCGGTAGCGCCGCGCGAGCTGGCCCGAGATGATCGCCGCCTTGGCGTATTCCGGCGTGCCGAAGGCCGGCGCGCCGGATTTCATGTTCACGTTGGTGGTGAAGGCGCCGTAGACGACGGGCGCGCCCGGCCGCACGAACTGGCTCACCGCGAGGCCGGCCAGCGCCTCGGCGTTCTGCTGCGCGAGCGCGCCGATGAGCGTCACCGGCGCCATGGCTCCGGAGAGGGTGAAGGGCGTGATCACCGTCGGCTGGTTCATCCGCGCCATCTCGGCGATGCCCTCCACCATCGCCGCGTCGAGCTGCAGCGGCGAGTTGGTGTTGATGATGGCAAAGGAGACGGGGCGGCGCGTCAGCTCCTCCTCCGACAGGCCGTTGGCGATGCGGATGATCTCCAGCGCGTCCCGCGTGCGCTCCAGCGAGTGGCAATAGATGCGCGGCACCTTGTCGGTCATCGTCACCATCGCGCGCAGGCCGTGCAGGTGGCGGACCGGCACGGGGATGTCGAGCGGCTCGACGGGATAGCCGCCGATGACGTGGACGGTGTTGAAGACCTGGCCGAGACGCAGGAAGTCCTCGTAGTCGGCCATGGTGCCCGGCCGTCGGCCGCGCTCCAGGTCCGAGCAGTTGGGCGGACCGCTGACGGTGGCGAAGACGACATTGCCGTCGCCGACGGCCACGCTGCGGGCAGGGTTGCGCGTGTGCATCGCGAAGGAGGACGGCGCCGTCGCGATGGCGGCCTCGACCAGCGCGCGGTCGAAGCGCAGGCGCGCGCCGCCCATCGGCTCGGCGCCCTTCTCGACGCACAGCGCGCGCACGCGCTCCGACTGGATGGCGATGCCCGTCGTCTCGAGGATGGTGAGCGAGGCGAGATGGATGGCCTCCACCGCGTCGCGCGAGATGATCTCGACGGGCGGATAGGGATTGCGCACCTGCCGCCACGGCATCTGCCGCTCGGCGATGGCCTGGACGCGGGCGCGCGGGGCGCGGTGCCCCTCGCGGCGTTGGCGGGCGGGGGATCCTGCGGGCGCGTCCGACATGCCTTGGCCTTCCGCTACGCCCTCAGGCGCTCGTTCTTCGGATCGAAGGGGCTCTCGGCCACCACCGTACACCGGTGCGGCTTGCCGAGGATCGTGATCTCGAGCCCCTGGCCGATCTCGCCGAGATCGGGCCGTACCATGGCGAGCGCCAGCGACCTGCCAGTGCGCCAGCCATAGCCGCCCGACGTCGAGCGGCCGACGATCTCGCCGGCGAGCCGGATCGGCTCGGAGCCTCGCGCGTCGGCGTCGACGACGTCGTGCACCTCCAGCGTGACGAAGCGGTTGGCGGAGCCCTTCTCCCGCCACGCCAGCAGCGCGTCCCGGCCGAGGAAGGGGCCCTTGTCCGGGTGGACGAAGCGGTCGAGCCCGGACTCGAAGGCGGAATACTCGATCGACATCTCGCGCCCGACGAGGCGGTAGGACTTCTCGAGCGCCATGGACATCATGGCGCGGATGCCGAAGGGCCGGATGCCGAAGGGCGCGCCGGCGGCCATCAGCGCGTCGAACAGAGCGTTTTGCGTCTCGATCGGGTGGTGGAACTCGTAGCCGAGCTCGCCCACGAAGTTGACCCGCAGCACGTCGCAGTGCACCGGGCCGACCGAGATCCGACGCCCCGTGAGCCACGGGAAGGCGGCGTTGGAGACGTCGGCGTCGGTGAGACCTTGCAGCACCTCGCGCGAGCGCGGGCCGGCGAGCACCAGCACGCCCTGCATCTGCGTGGCGGGCGTGAAGACGACGCTGCCATCCTTCGGCAGCAGCTTGCGCAGCGTGTCGTGGTCGTGCCGCTCCAGAGCGCCGGCGGAGACGAGGTAGAATTCGCCCGGCGCCCGCTCGTACACGGTGAACTCGGCGCGCACGCCGCCGCGGCGCGTGAGCAGGTGGCACAGCGCGACGCGGCCGGGCTTCGGGATGCGGTTGGCAAAGATGCTCTCCAGCCAGTCCCGCGCGCCCGGCCCCGTCAACACCGCCTTGGCGAAAGCCGACATGTCCTGCAGGCCGACGCCGCCCGTGACCGCCCTCACCTCTTCCCCGACGAAGGGGAAGTAGTTGGAGCGGCGGAAGCTCCAGCGCTCCTTCACGGTGCCGTCTTCGGCGGGAGGGGCATGGTTCTCGTTGAGCAGGACGTCGTCGACGTTCAGCTCGGCGTCGGCCACGGCGTAGCCCGGCGGGGCGAACCAGTTCGGCCGCTCCCAGCCATAGACGGAGCCGAAGACGGCGCCGAGCGCCTTCATGCGCCCGTAGCAGGGGGCGGTCTTCAGCGGCCGGGCCGCCTGGCGCTCCTCGTCGGGATAGTGGACGGTGAAGACGTTGGCGTAGGCCTCCTCCGTCTTCGCCCGCAGATAGCCGCGGCCGGCATAGGGGCCGAAGCGGCGCGGATCGACGCCCATCATGTCGACCGTCGGCTCGCCCTCGACGATCCACTCCGCGAGCTGCCAGCCGGCGCCGCCCGCCGCGGTGACGCCGAAGGAATGGCCCTCGTTGAGCCAGACATTGGGCACGTCCCACGCCGGACCGACGATGGGGCTGCCGTCCGGCGTGTAGGCGATGGCGCCGTTGTAGACCTTCTTGATGCCGACCTCGCCGAAGGCCGGCACGCGGGCGATGGCTGCCTCGATGTGCGGAGCGAGGCGGTCGAGATCCTCCTGGAAGAGCTCGTACTCGCTGCCGTCGTCCGGCCCGTCGACATAGCAGCAGGGCGCGCCCTTCTCGTAGGGGCCGAGGATGAGCCCGCCATTCTCCTCGCGCATGTACCAGGAGCTGTCGGACTCGCGCAGCACGCCCATCTCGGGCAGGCCCTGCCGGTGGCGCTCGACGATGGCGGGGTGAGGCTCAGTGACGATGTACTGGTGCTCGACGGGAATGACCGGCACGTCGAGGCCGAACATGGCCCCGGTCCGTCGCGCGAAATTCCCCGAGGCGCAGACGACGTGCTCGCAGGCGATGTCGCCCTTGTCGGTCCGCACCAGCCATTCGCCGGAGGCGGTGCGCTCGACGCCGGTGACGGCGGTGTAGCGGTTGATCTCGGCGCCGAGCGCACGCGCGCCCTTCGCCAGCGCCTGGGTGAGGTCGGCGGGCTGGATGTAGCCGTCGTCGGGATGCTGGATGGCGCCGAGAAGACCGTCCGTCTCGCACAGCGGCCAGATCTCCTTGACCTGCGCGGGGGTGAGGATGTTCACGCCGACGCCGATCGTGGCGGCGACGCCGGCATAGGCCATGTACTCGTCCCACCGGTCGCGGGTGCGGGCGAGGCGGATGTTGGAGACCTGCCGGAGCCCGACGGACTGGCCGGTCTCGGCCTCCAGGGTCTTGTAGAGTCCCACCGAGTAGCGGTGGATCTGCCCCACGGAGTAGCTCATGTTGAAGAGCGGCAGCAGGCCGGCGGCGTGCCACGTGGAGCCCGACGTGAGCTCCTTGCGCTCGACGAGGGCGACGTCGCTCCAGCCCTTGCTGGCCAGATGGTAGAGCGTCGACACGCCGACCACGCCGCCGCCGATCACCACCACCCGCGCGTGCGTTTTCATGCGTGCTCTCCCCCTGCGTTCATCCTAGGCCCGTCCGACTGTCGGCGCGAGCGCCAAGCCCGGCTCGCGGACCCGCGACTTGGAGTGTCGGCGTTGCGTCACGCCGCGGCGGCGGAGGCGGGCGGAGCGGAGGCCGCGTCGATGGCGGAGCAGCCGAGGTCGCGGCCGGAGCAACCGGTGGGCGCTTGATCGCGGACACTGACTCACCGACTATCGCGCCTGCGACAGCACCACGGCCTTCCGCGGAGACACGACATCGATGGACGCCTCCACCGAAGCACGCGGCCGTCGCGGCCGCCGGGCCGGGCGGGACTCGGGCGTACCCGCCCCTGCCAAGCCGCAGCCGCGGCTGCCTTTCGCGCCGGTTCCCGCCGTCTCCGCCGACGAACTGGAGGCGATCCACGAGGCGTCGCTGACGGTCCTCGAAGAGATCGGCATGGACTTCCTGCACGACGGCGCCCGGCAGATCCTCAAGGAAGCCGGCGCGCGGGTGGAGGCGAATTCGCTGCGCGTGCGCTTCCCGCGCGAGCTGGTCGAGGCGCAGATCGGCCTCGCGCCGCGGTCCTTCACGCTGCATGCGCGCAATCCCGCCCGGGCGCTGGAGATCGGCGGCAACGCGCTGGCCTTCTGCTCGGTGGCGAGCGCGCCCAACGTTGCCGACCGCGACGGCGGCCGGCGGCCGGGCAACCGGCCGGACTTCCAGAACCTGATTCGGCTCGGCCAGTCGCTCGACGCCGTCCACATGTGGGGCGGCTACCCGGTCGAGCCGGCGGACGTGCACGCCTCGGTGCGCCATCTCGACGCGCTGTACGACATGCTGACGCTGTCGGACAAGCCGATCCACGCCTATTCGCTGGGCCGTGAGCGCAATCTCGACGCGCTGGAGATGACCCGCATCGCCCGCGGCATCGACCGGGCAACGCTGGAGATCGAGCCCTCGCTCTTCACCATCATCAACTCGTCCTCGCCGCTGCGCCTCGACGGACCGATGCTCGAAGGCATCATCCAGATGGCGCGGGCGAACCAGGTGACGGTGCTGACCCCGTTCACGCTCGCCGGGGCGATGGCGCCGGTGACGGTGGTCGGCGCGGTGACGCAGCAGAACGCCGAGGCGCTGGCGGGCCTCGCCTTCACGCAGATCGTCCGCCCCGGCGCGCCCTTCGTCTATGGCGGGTTCACCTCGAACGTCGACATGAAGTCCGGCGCGCCGGCCTTCGGCACGCCGGAATACATGAAGGCGTGTCTGCTCGGCGGCCAGCTCGCGCGGCGATACACCGTGCCCTACCGCTCCTCCACCGCCAACGCGGCCAACACAATCGACGCGCAGGCGGCCTACGAGAGCGTGTTCTCGCTGTGGGGCGCCGTCATGGGCGGGGTGAACCTGCTGATGCACGGAGCCGGCTGGATGGAAGGCGGCCTGCACGCGTCCTTCGAGAAGATGGTGCTGGACGCCGACCTGCTCGACATGGTGGCCGAGTTCCTGCGGCCGATGAAGGTGGACGCGGAGGAGCTGGCGCTCGACGCCATGCGGGAGGTGGGGCCGGGCGGCCACTTCTTCGGCTGCGCACACACGCAGGCTCGCTATCGCACCGCGTTCTTCGCCCCGATGATCTCGGACTGGCGCAACTACGAGAGCTGGCGCGAGGCGGGCTCGCCCACCGCCTACGACACCGCCAACCGCCTCTACAAGCAGCGCCTCGCCGCCTTCGAGGAGCCGCCGATAGACCCCGCCATCCGCGAGGAACTCGAAGCCTTCGTCGCCCGCCGCAAGGCCGAGGGCGGCGTGCCGACGGATTATTGAGAACGCGGAAGCGGTTCGAACCTGTGTCAGGCTTCCTGCAAGATCTTGTCCCGCGCGGCCGACGCCAGAAAGGACGACCGCGTGAGACCGCGAATGCGCGCGGCAGCGTCGATCTCTTCCAGCAGCCCGGCATCGAGGGAGATGTTGGCCCTGCGCGACCGACCCTTGTCCAGCAACAGGGGGAGGTAGACGAAGGCCTCGACGGAAGGATCGTACTCCACGTCGTTTGCAGCGCGGAGCGCCTCCATGCCCCTGGGTTCGGCGAGCGTGCCGCCGCCGTCGGTCACGAGGGTCGCGTATTCGCGCATGGCGGACACGGCATCTTCAATGGCCGCCTCTGGTGTCGCGCCACCGCCGAAGCAACCCGGAAGGTCGGGAATGCGAATGCCCCAAACCTGCCCGCTGCCGTCCAGAATGCCGAGATAGCGCATCAGCCTGTCCTTCGTTCAGATCCAGCCGGCCGTTCTGGCCGTCGCGCGGGCAACGCCCACCGACTGCTCCTTCTGTCGCGAGAGAACGACGAAGAGATTGGGCCGCCCGGAATGGCCGTAGACCTCGTGTTTGCTGCCGCCGATGCGGTACCAACCTTCGGCCCGCAGGCGCATGATGATCCGGCGCGTGTTCGTTTCGACCCGAGCCATCGCCTCTGGCCATATATTTGCGCATCATGGGGCGTCACGGCAAGATGCTCGCCAACAGACATGATGCCGTCTTTCCAAACCTTCGCCCACCAACCCGGGGTAGCACCATGAAAACCCACGCCCAGGCCGTCGTGATCGGGGGCGGCGTCGTCGGAGCGAGCGTGCTCTATCACCTCACCAAGGCGGGGTGGAAAGACGTGGTGCTGATCGAGCGCTCGGAGCTGACCTCGGGCTCGACGTGGCATGCCGCCGGCGGCATGCATACGATCAACGGCGATCCCAACGTCGCCAAGCTGCAGCAGTACACGATCAATCTCTACAAGGAGATCGAGGAGATCTCCG
>JAIYAB010000336.1 GCA_027489275.1 Hyphomicrobiales bacterium | reverse complement strand
TCGACCGGCTGCGCAAGCTCGGCATCAAGGTGACCATCGGTCAGGCGGCCGAGAACCTCGGCGATGCTGCGGTGGTGGTCGTCTCGTCCGCCATCAAGGCTGACAACCCCGAGCTGAAAGAGGCGCGGGCGCGGCTGATCCCGGTGGTGCGGCGCGCGGAGATGCTGGCCGAGCTGATGCGGCTGAAGCAGTGCGTCGCCATCGCCGGCACCCATGGCAAGACGACGACGACCTCGCTCGTCGCCACGCTGCTCGACGCGGGCGGCTTCGACCCGACGGTGATCAACGGCGGGATCATCGAGCAATATGGCTCCAACGCGCGGCTGGGTGATAGCGACTGGATGGTCGTGGAGGCCGACGAGTCGGACGGCACGTTCCTGAAGCTCCCGGCCGACGTCGCCATCATCACCAACATCGACCCCGAGCACCTCGACCATTTCAAGACCTTCGACGCCATCAAGGACGCGTTCCGCGCCTTCGTCGAGAACCTGCCCTTCTACGGATTCGCCGTGATGTGCCTGGACCATCCCACCGTGCAGGAGCTGGTCGGCAAGATCGAGGACCGGCGCGTCATCACCTACGGCGAGAACCCGCAGGCCGACGTGCGGCTCATGGACGTCGACCTGACGGGCGGGCGATCGCGCTTCCGCGTCGTGATCCGGGACCGCAAGAGCGGGCGCCTGTCCGGCATCGAGGAGCTGACGCTGCCCATGCCGGGCCACCACAATGCCCTCAATGCCACGGCGGCCATCGCCGTCGCCTACCATCTCGGCATGCCGCTGGAGACCATCCGTGAGGCCCTGAAGAGCTTCGGCGGGGTGAAGCGCCGCTTCACGCGCACCGGCGAGTGGAACGGCGTCGCCATCTTCGACGACTATGGCCACCACCCGGTGGAGATCGCCGCGGTGCTGCGCGCCGCGAGGGCGTCGACCAGCGGTCAGGTCGTCGCCATCGTCCAGCCGCACCGCTACACGCGGCTCGCCTCTCTGTTCGACCAGTTCTCCACCTGCTTCAACGACGCCGACGTCGTGATCGTTGCCGACACCTACGCGGCCGGCGAACAGCCGATCCCCGGCGCCGACCGCGACTCGCTCGTGCTCGGCCTCAAGGCGCACGGCCACCGGCACGTGCTGGCCCTCCAGGCTCCCGCCGACATCGCCGGCATGGTCCGCGAGGTCGCCAAACCGGGCGACTACGTGGTCTTCCTCGGAGCCGGGACCATCACCAACTGGGCCTACGCGCTGCCGGGCGAACTCGCCGCGCTGGACGGGGCGGAGCGGTGACCGCGCGGAGCGCGCCATGACCGCGGTGGCGACGCGCACGCTCGCCGCGCGGCTGGCCGCTTGCGTGCCCGGCCTGCGTGGAAAGCTGTCCGAGCGTGCGCCGCTCGCGCCTTTGTCGTGGTTTCGCACCGGCGGCCCCGCCGAAGTGCTCTTCGAGCCTGCCGACGAGGCCGACCTCGCCGCCTTCCTCCGGGCCTGTCCGGCCGACGTCCCCGTCACCGTGATCGGGCTCGGATCCAACCTCCTGGTGCGGGACGGCGGGGTCGACGGCGTGGTGATCCGCCTCGGCAAGGGCTTCCAGGACATCGTCGTCGAGCCCGCGTCTCGCATCCGAGCAGGCGCCGGCGCAGCCGACGTCAAGGTCGCGCGCGCCGCCGCGGAGGCGGGCATCGCCGGGCTCGCCTTCCTGCGCGGCATCCCCGGAACCATCGGCGGCGCCCTGCGCATGAACGGCGGCGCCTATGGCGGCGAGACGAAGGACGTCCTCGTCGAGGCGCGGGGCGTCGACCGCGCCGGCCGCATCCGGCGCTACGGACTGGCCGACATGGGCTTCACCTACCGCCACTGCGCCGCGCCCGACGACGTGATCTTCACGCAGGCCCTCTTCCAGGGCCGCCCCGGCGACCCGGCGGCCATCCTGGCCGACATGAACGCCATCACCGAGGCCCGCGCCGCGACGCAGCCGGTCAACACGCGCACCGGCGGCTCCACTTTCAAGAATCCCCCGGGAGCGAAGGCCTGGGAGCTGGTCGACCGCGCCGGCTGCCGCGGCCTGCGCATCGGCGGAGCGCAGGTGTCGGAGTTGCACTGCAACTTCCTGATCGCCCATCCGGGCGCCAGCGCCGCCGACGTCGAGGCGCTGGGCGAAGAGGTGCGGCGGCGCGTGAAGGAGACCACCGGCGTCCCGCTGGAGTGGGAAATCAGGCGAATCGGCGCCCCCTGAACCGATTCGGACGAAGGATGCGGCCGGCGTATCGCAAAGGCCGCGCAGACAACGAGGTAACGCGATGAGCAAGCACGTGGCCGTCCTGATGGGGGGCTTGTCCGCCGAACGCGAGGTGTCGCAGCGCTCCGGCGCGGCCTGCGCCGCCGCGCTTGAGGGCGAGGGATACCGGGTCACCCGAATCGATGTCGGCCGCGACGTCGCGCAGGTGCTGGCGCAGCTGCGACCCGACGCCTGCTTCAACGCTCTGCACGGACGCTGGGGCGAGGACGGCGTGGTGCAGGGAATTCTGGAGATGTTGCAAATTCCCTACACTCACTCGGGCGTACTGGCCTCCGCGCTCGCCATGCACAAGGAGCGGGCCAAGGCCGTGATGGCCGCCGCAGGCGTTTCCGTGCCCCGCGGAGTGGTCGTGAGCCGCCTGGATGCCTCAAAACGGCACGTTCTGCCTCCCCCCTACGTCGTGAAGCCGGTGAACGAAGGCTCCTCCGTGGGCGTGATCATCGTGCGCGAGGACCGCAGCCACCCGCCGCAGGAACTGGGGCGCGGGGACTGGGCCTTCGGCGAGCAGGTCCTGGTGGAAAATTACGTTGCGGGGAAAGAACTTACCTGTGCCGTCATGGGCGACCGGGCGCTCGGCGTGATCGACATCCAGCCCGCCGCGGGGGCCTTCTACGACTATGACTCCAAGTACGCGAAGGGGGGGTCGATCCATATCCTTCCGGCAGAAATTAAACCGAATATTTACCATCAGGTTCAACAAATGGCGTTAACGGCACATCAAGCACTCGGCTGCCGGGGCGTCAGTCGCGCAGACTTCCGATACGACGACAGGCCGGACGGTACCGGCGAACTCGTCTGCCTCGAGGTCAACACGCAGCCCGGGATGACCGAGACGTCTCTTGTGCCGGAACTCGCGGCCCACGCGGGCCTGACATTCGGTGAGCTGGTTCGATGGATGGTGGAGGACGCCTCCTGCGATCGATGAGCGTGCCCCCGGGCGCGCTGGCCGTCCCGGCGCTGGCCGGGAGCGGCCGGCTGCCCGGTCCGCCGTCGCGCACCGGCCTTCCGGCGCTGATCCGCCGGGCGGCGCGCTCGCGCTTGCCGGTGCGCGTCGCGGAACGGCGCGGCGGCGCCATCCCGCCCTTCCTCGGCCTCGCGCTGACGCTCGCGCTTTTCGCGGCCGCCGGCGGCTACGGCGCCATGCGTGGCGGCCAGTATGACGATTTCGTCGCCCGCTTCGGCCAGCCGACCGACCTCGTGGCGCGGACGCTCGGCTTCTCCATCGGCGACGTGGCGGTTTCCGGCATCGTGGAGCTCAACCCGACCGAGGTCGTGCAGGTGGCCGGCATCGACCCGAAGGGCTCGCTGCCCTTCTTCGACGCCGACGAGGCGCGCGAGCGGCTGCTCGCCGTGCCGATGATCAAGGACGCCACCGTCCGCAAGCTCTATCCGAACGCTCTGTCGATCACCGTCGTCGAGCGCGAGCCCTACGCCCTGTGGCAGAACCACGGCGAGGTCTTCATCGTCGCGCAGGACGGGACGCCGATCGACGGCTTCGCCGACGCCCGCTTCGCCCGGCTCCCCATGGTCGTGGGCGAGGGCGCCAACAGGAAGGCAGCCGCCTTCACCGCGATGCTCGCCGCCGCGCCCGACGTCGCCCGCCATGTGCGCGCAGGGATCCTGGTGGGCGAGCGGCGCTGGACCATCAAGCTGACCAACGGCATCGACGTCCGCCTCCCCGAGGACAAGCCGACGGAGGCCTTCAAGCGCCTCTCGTCGCTGATCAAGGACCACAAGGTGCTGGACCGCGACATCCTGGCCATCGATCTGCGCATGCCGGACCGCGTCGTCATGCGCCTCGGCGAGGAGGCCGCGACGGCGCGCGCCGAGATGCTGAAGTCGCGGCCGAAAGTCGGCAAGGGAGGCACCACGTGAGCGCGCGCCGTCCCAGCCTCACGCCGCGCCTGAAGCCGCTGTCGCCGCGCAAGAGCTCTATCATGTCGGTGCTCGACATCGGTACCAGCAAGGTCGTGTGCCTTGTCGCCCGGCTCGACCCCATCGCCGAGAGCGACATGCTGCGCGGACGCACCCATCGCGTGCGGATCATCGGCATCGGACACCAGCGCTCGCGCGGCCTCAAGGGCGGCGCCATCGTCGATCTCGACGCGGCCGAGCAGTCGATCCGCCTCGCCGTCGACGCGGCCGAGCGGATGGCCAAGGTGGAGATCCGTGCGGCCATCGTGAACATGACCGGCGGCCGCCTCGGTTCCGAGAGCTACCACGCCGAGGTGTCGCTGCGCGGCTCCGGCGTCACCGACAACGACATCCACCGCGTGCTGGAGGCGGCGAGCATGACCGGCTCGCGGCCCGGCCGCACCGTCCTGCATTCCCTGCCCACGGCGTTCGGGCTCGACGCCGTGCACGGCATCCATGATCCGCACGGCATGATGGGCGAGAAGCTCGGGGTCGACATGCATGTCGTCTCGGCCGACCAGAATGCCATCCGCAACCTGATGCTCGCCGTGGAACGCTGCCACCTCGACGTCGATGCCGTCGTGGCGACGCCCTACGCGGCGGGCCTCGCCTCCCTCGTCGACGACGAGGCCGAGATGGGCGTCGTCGTGGTCGACCTCGGCGGCGGCACGACCAGCCTCGGCGTCTTCGCCGGCGGCCACATCGTCCACGCCGACGGCGTGGCGGTGGGCGGCAACCACATCACGATGGACGTGGCCCGCGGCCTGTCCACCAGCGTCGCTCATGCCGAGCGGCTGAAGACCCTCTACGGCTCGACCATCGCCACGGCGTCGGACGACCGCGAAACCGTAGCGGTGCCGTCGGTCGACGAGGATGAGCGGGACGCGGTCAACCACGTGCCGAAGTCGCATCTGGTGCGGATCATGCGCCCGCGCGTCGAGGAGATCCTCGAACTCGTGCGCGACCGGCTGAAGGATGCGGGTTTCTCCTCCGAGACGGGTCGCCGCGTCGTCCTGACGGGCGGCGGAGCCCAGCTCACCGGCCTGCCGGAACTGGCGCGCCGGATCCTGTCGAAGCAGGTGCGGATCGGTCGTCCGCTCGGCGTACAGGGCCTGCCGGAATCGGCGAAGGGACCGTCCTTCGCCGCGCCGATCGGCCTTCTCATCTATCCGCAGGTGGCCGCGCTCGAGCACTTCGTGCCGCGCCACTCGGGTTCGTATCTGGGCACCGGCACCGACGGGTACCTGTCGCGCATGGGGCGTTGGATCAAGGACAGTTTCTGAACGAGCAGCAACCGGCGGTGTGGCGGCATCCGTCGGTCAAGGGACAATAAGCGGCGCGGCCGGGCGCCCACATCGAGAGGCCAAAGACATGACGATCAATCTCCAGGTTCCGGACATCCGCGAACTCAAGCCCAGGATCACGGTGTTCGGTGTCGGCGGCGCCGGCGGCAACGCTGTCAACAACATGATCGAGCTCGGCCTGCAGGGCTGCGAGTTCGTGGTCGGCAACACCGACGCCCAGGCGCTGACGTCGTCCAAGGCGGACCGCGTCATCCAGATGGGCGTGCAGGTGACGGAGGGCCTCGGCGCCGGCTCGCAGCCGGAAGTGGGCCGCGCCGCCGCCGAGGAGGTGATCGACGAGATCCGCGACCATCTCGCCGGCGCGCACATGGTGTTCGTCACCGCCGGCATGGGCGGCGGCACCGGCACCGGCTCGGCCCCGGTGGTGGCGCGCGCAGCGCGCGACATGGGCATCCTGACGGTCGGCGTCGTGACCAAGCCCTTCCAGTTCGAGGGCCAGCGCCGCATGCGGCTGGCCGACAGCGGAATCCTGGAGCTCCAGAAGGCGGTCGACACGCTGATCGTCATCCCGAACCAGAACCTGTTCCGGGTGGCCAACGAGCAGACGACCTTCGCCGACGCTTTCGCGATGGCCGACCGGGTTCTCTATTCCGGCGTCGCCTGCATCACCGACCTGATGGTCAAGGAAGGCCTCATCAACCTCGACTTCGCCGACGTGCGCGCCGTGATGCGCGAGATGGGCAAGGCGATGATGGGCACGGGCGAGGCCACCGGCGAGAAGCGCGCGCTGCGCGCGGCCGAGGCGGCGATCGCCAACCCGCTGCTCGACGACGTGTGCATGAAGGGGGCCCGCGGCCTGCTGATCTCGATCACCGGCGGCAACGACCTCACCCTGTACGAAGTCGACGAGGCGGCCACCCGCATCCGCGAGGAGGTCGACCAGGACGCCAACGTGATCTTCGGCGCCACCCGCGACGATTCGCTGGAAGGCATCGTGCGCGTGTCGGTGGTGGCCACGGGCATCGACCAGGAGATCGGGCGCGACGCGACGCCGAAGATGGATCCGCGCATTGCCGACGTGGCCGAGCGGCTGCGCAACGAGCGCGCGGCGCTGGCCCAGTCGCGCCAGCAGGCGCCGATCCGGATCGAGACGGAAGCGGCCGCCCCGGCGCCGGCTCCCGCCACGCACTCCTACGCCCAGCCCGAGCCGGCCGCGCCCGTGCAGCATCACGCCGACGTCGCGATCCGCCCGGTGGCGCCGCGGCAGGCCTATGCGGAGCCCATGGTGGAGGCGCCCCGCATGCAGCAGCCTGAGCCCCAGCCCCAGCCGGCCGCCTTCATTCCGCCGCGGGCGGAAGAGGTGATCCGTCCGCCCCGCATGCCGCGCGTCGACGAACTGCCCGTTCCCGGCCAGCGAATCGTCGAGCAGCACCAGCAGCGCGTCCAGCCGCAGCCGCAGGCCCAGCAATACGCGCCGGCCCCGGAGAAGAAGCGCGTGACGCTGATGGAGCGGCTCGCCAATGCCGGTCTGGTTCGGCGCAACGACGAGCCGCAGAGCGCGCCGGCGCCTGCGCCTCGTCAGCCGCAGCAGACCTACGCTCCGCAGCCGCAGGCGGCCCCGACCGCCGTGCACCAGGACTACGGCAAGCGGCCCCAGAACCCGGCGCCGATGCCGCGCGCCCCGCAGCCCGGCGGTCTGGATCCGCATGGCCGCCCCGCCCCCCAGCAGCGCGGCTACGAGGACGACCACCTCGAGATTCCGGCGTTCCTGCGGCGTCAATCGAACTGACGAGCGACACTTACAATTGTAACAACCGAGGCCTGCCCGTTCCCACGGGCAGGCCTCAACCTTATGAAAAGACGTTCATTTCCAACGGAAGCTCAGCTTTATCCACTCTTTTTTCGGAGTGTAACAAACCGTAAGAAAGCGTGATTTGGTCTCATTCCATGCCGCGGCTACATTGCCGGCCAAGGAAAGAGGCCGTGGAGCAATCCGTGGCCATAACTTTCCAGGGGCGTCGAGACAGAGCACGGACGGCAATCAGCGGAAGGGCACAGTCCCCCGATGAAGCGGTCGTTGTGTGGAAGTGGGATAATGGCTGGCTATTGGCAGGTTACGCTGCGCGACAGCGCGGAACTCTCGGGAGTGGGCGTCCATTCGGGCTCTCCCGTCCGCATTGTCCTTCATCCTGCCGAGGTAGGCACCGGGTATTCATTCCTTCGAACCGGGCTCGAGTCCGGACGTGAGCGGGTCATCCAGGCCAATCACGGCGCCGTATCGGCCACTGAGCTCTGCACCATCATCGGCGACCCCTCGACCGGCTCGGTCGCCACCATCGAGCATCTGCTCGCGGCGCTTGCGGGCCTTGGCGTGGACAACGTCCTCGTCGAGATCGACGGTCCCGAAGTTCCCATCATGGACGGCAGCGCGGCGCCCTTCGTGGCGGCCATCGACTCGGTCGGCCTCGTTCGCCAGGACGCCACCAAGCGCTTCATCAAGGTCCTGAAACCCGTCCGCGTCGAGAACGGCCGCGCCTTCGCCGAACTCCGCCCCTTCGCCCGCGGCTTCCGCCTCGAGGTGGAGATCGATTTCGACACTCCGGTCATCGGCCGTCAGAAGAAGGTGGTGGACCTCGAACCCGGCACCTTCCGCAAGGACGTGTCGCGTGCCCGCACCTTCGGCTTCATGCGCGACGTGGAGCGGCTCTGGAAGGCCGGCTTCGCGCTCGGCGCGTCGCTCGAGAACACCGTCGCGCTGGGCGATGACGGCGTCATCAACGACGAGGGCCTGCGTTACGCTGACGAGTTCGTCCGTCACAAGACGCTCGACGCGGTGGGCGATCTCGCCCTGGCCGGCGCGCCTTTGCTGGCCCGCTACCGGTCCTATTGCGGCGGGCACCGCATGAACGTCGCGATCCTCAAGGCGCTGTTCGCCGATCGCAGCGCCTACGAGGTGGTCGAGGCCCCGCGCCGCGAGCCGGTGCACGCCGCCGCCGGATCAATGGTTCCGGCCTACGCCTACGCGCCCGACCTCACCTGATCCCTTTGCGACAGGTCGCGTCGAAGCCGCGCGGGCGTTGCTGCTGGCGGCGCAGGCGCGCTTGAGGTAAACAGGCCGCCGAACCGCAGCTTGCGACGCGGGCCAGCGTCGCAGCCAGAGAGGGCCATCGAGTTCATGCGTCCAGACGATCGAGAGACCCAGCGCGTCCGCTCGCCGATCCGCTCCCGCGCCGTGCGCCTTGCGATCCTGTTGGTCGCCGTGGTTCCCATGGCCGCCTGCGACACGATCGCGGACCTCAATCCGTTCGACAAGCAGGAGGCCTACAAGCCCGAGATCGTCCCGACCGTGCCGGCCGAGACGCTCTACAACGAGGGGCTGGCCTACATGCAGAAGGACGACTACGAGTCGGCCTCCAAGCGCTTCGCCAGCCTCGACCGGCAGTATCCGTTCTCGACATGGGCCAAGAAGGCCCTGATCCTGCAGACCTACTCCAACTACACCGCCCGCCAGTACGACGACGCGATCGCAAACGGCCGCCGCTTCCTGGCGCTGAACCCGGCATCCCCGGACGCGGCCTACGCGGCCTACATGGTCGCCATGTCCTACTACAACCAGATCCCGGACGTGACGCGCGACCAGGAGCGCGCCGAGAAGGCTCTGGTGGCGCTGCAAGAGGTCGTCCAGCGCTGGCCGAACTCCGAATACGCGCCCGACGCGCGCTTCAAGCTCAACGTGGTCAAGGACCAACTCGCGGGCAAGGAGATGGCGGTCGGCCGCTTCTACCTGCAGAAGCGCAACTACACGGCGTCCATCAACCGATTCCGCAACGTCGTCAGCCAGTACCAGACCACGAACCAGATCGAGGAAGCCCTGGCCCGGCTGGCGGAAGCCTATCTGGCGCTCGGCATCGTCAACGAGGCGCAGACGGCGGGAGCGGTGCTCGGTCACAACTTCCCCGACAGTGAGTGGTACAAGAGCACCTATACGCTGCTGCAGAGCAAGGGCCTGGAGCCGCGCGAGAATCAGGGCTCGTGGATCAGCAAGGCCTTCAAGAGCGTCGGCCTGGGTTGACCGGCGGGCGTCGCCTCGCCGGACCCACACCGATACCGTCATGCCCGCGTCCGGCGCTGGCGTTCGCAACGTGGCGTTGCGCCGGCGAAGGCGTCGCCGGGACATGATGTGCCGGCGTCCCCGTCCGGAGTCACGAGACGGCGGACAGGGCGCAGGCTGTCCTTGATTTTTCGCCGCGCCCTCGCGACAGATACGCCATGCTCGCCCAGCTCGCGATCCGCGACATCGTGCTCATCGACCGGCTCGACATCGCCTTCGGCGACGGGCTGAGCGTGCTTACGGGCGAGACCGGGGCAGGCAAGTCGATTCTGCTCGATGCCGTCGCCCTTGCGCTCGGAGGGCGCGGGGACGGCGGCCTCGTGCGCCACGGCGAGGCGAAGGGCCAGGTGACGGCGGTGTTCGACCTGCCGAGCGCCCATCCCGCGCGCGCCGCCCTGCGCGACAACGACATCCCCGACGACGGCGACCTCATCCTGCGGCGCGTCCAGTTCGCGGATGGCCGCACGCGCGCCTTCATCAACGACCAGCCGGTCAGCGTCCAGGTTCTGCGCGCCGTCGGCGGCGCCCTCGTCGAGATCCACGGCCAGCACGACGACCGGGCGCTGGTCGAACCGGCCGCCCACCGCGCGCTGCTCGATGCGCATGGCGGCTGCGACGGCGCGCGCGTGGGCACACTGCACCGGGCGTGGCGCGACACGGTGAAGGCGCTGGAGGAGCACCGCGCCCGCATTGCTGCCGCCCGCCGGGAGGCGGATTTCCTCGCCCACGCTGTGGCCGAACTGGGCAAGCTGTCCCCGCTGGCGGGCGAGGAGGACGAACTGTCCGCCCGCCGCACGACGATGATGCAGGCCGAGAAGGTGGTGTCCGAAATCAACGAGGCCTACGACATCGTCGCCGGCCATGCCTCGCCCGGTCCCTCCGTATCGTCTGTCCTGCGCCGGCTGGAGCGGAGGGGGGCGCAGGCGCCCGACCTGATCGACCCGAGCGTCAAGGCGCTCGACGCCGTGCTGACCGCGCTGGACGACGCGCGCACCGCGCTGGAGGCCGCGCAGCGTGCGGCCGCGTTCGACCCGCGCGACCTGGAGCGGACCGAGGAGCGGCTGTTCGCCCTGCGTGCCGCTGCGCGCAAGTACGACGTGCAGCCGGATGGATTGCCCGCTTTGCGCGAGCGCTTTGCCGCCGATCTCGCCGCCATCGAGGCGGGCGAGGAGAAGCTTGCGGCGTTGGAGGGCAAGGCCGCCGACGCCCGTGCCGCCTTCGATGCAGCGGCGAAGGCGCTGTCGGCTGCCCGCCGGAAGGCGGCGGCGACGCTGGAGGCGGCGGTCAACCGCGAGCTGCCCCCGCTGAAGCTGGAGCGCGCGCGCTTCATCGTCTCGATCGAGACGGACGAGACCGCCCCGTCGCCGGACGGCTACGATAGGGTCGAGTTCTGGGTGCAGACGAACCCGGGCACAAGGCCGGGGCCGCTGATGAAGGTGGCGTCCGGCGGCGAGCTGTCGCGGTTCATGCTGGCGCTGAAGGTTGTCCTGGCGGAGCGCGGCTCGGCGCCGACGCTGGTTTTCGACGAAATCGATTCGGGCGCCGGCGGCGCGGTGGCGGACGCCATCGGCGCGCGGCTGTCGCGCCTGTCGCAGCGCGTGCAGGTGATGGCGGTCACCCATGCGCCGCAGGTGGCGGCGCGGGCGGAGCGCCATTTCCTGATCAGCAAGGACGCGGTCACCGGCGAGGAGCGCATCGCCACGCGCGTGCTGCCCATCGACGCCACGGCGCGGCGCGAGGAGATCGCCCGCATGCTTGCGGGCGCCACCATCACCGACGAGGCCCGCGCCGCCGCGCAGCGTCTTCTGGAGGCCGCGGGCTGACCATGTCGCGACGCACCGCCCTGCTGCGCGCCCTCGACGTCGAAGCGCTCACCGCCGCGCAGGCGAAGGCCGACTACGCCGCGCTCGCTGCCGAGATCGCCGAGCACGACCGCCGCTACCACGGGGAAGACGCGCCGACCGTGACCGACGCGGAGTACGATGCCCTGCGGCGGCGCTTCGAGGCGATCGCCGTCCGCTTTCCGGCGCTGCAGGAGGCCGAACCGGTGGCGACCGGCGTCGGCGCCCGTCCCTCCGAGAAATTCGCCAAGGTGCGCCACCGCGTGCCGATGCTGTCGCTCGCCAACGTCTTTTCCGACGACGAGGTCGTCGAGTTCGTGGAGCGCGTGCGCCGGTTCCTCGACTGGCCGGCCGAGCGGGCGCTCGCCATCACCGCCGAGCCCAAGATCGACGGCCTGTCCTGCTCGCTGCGCTACGAGGCGG
>JAIYAB010000123.1 GCA_027489275.1 Hyphomicrobiales bacterium | reverse complement strand
TCACGCCATGGAAGCCGTCGCAGCCGGCAATGATGTCGCATCGGACTGAGCGTGAATGGCCGTCGCTCGTCCAGGTGACCTGCGGGCGTGACCCGTCGATGTGATGCAGCTCGACGTTCTCCGCTTCATAGACCGTGGCAAGGCCGGTCGCCGCGCGGGCATCCATCAGGTCCCGCGTCACTTCCGTCTGGCCATAGACCGTCACGGTGCGGCCGACGAGGGCGGCGAGGTCGATGCGCAGGCGTCGACCGGAGAAGCCCAGGGCGAAGCCCTCGTGCGAGAGGCCTTCCCGCCTGACGCGGGCATCGACCCCGACGCTGGCAAGGAGGTCGACCGTGCCCTGCTCGAGCACGCCGGCGCGGATGCGCGACAGCACATGGTCGCGGGAGCGACGTTCGAGGATCAGCGTCTCGATCCCGGCCGCGTGCAGCAGCTGGCCCAGCAGCAGGCCCGCAGGGCCGGCGCCGACGATGACGACCTGTGTCGCCTGATCCATGCGGACGCTCCGCTGACGCGTTTCCCGGGACAGAAATTCGTCCGGACGACGGTGCGCGTCGATGGACAAAGGTTGCAGACTCTTGCACTTTTCGAACACACATCGACCAACCGCGTCGTGCTTCGGGAGCGTCGGGCCGTGCTGCACTCCACCCCCGTGCCCCGCTATTTCCTCTATGGCGAGCCGCTGCGCGACGTCGAGACGGACTTCCTTCATGTCGAGCGCATCGCCACCCGCAGCCGCATCCATGATTGGACGATCCGTCCGCATGCCCACCCCGATCAGCACCAGCTGCTGCTGCTGACGGCCGGAGCGGCCGAGGTGCGGATCGAGGCTGACGCCTGGCGCGTCGTGCCGATCGCGCTGGTCGCAGTGCCGGCGATGGCCGTGCACGCCTTCACATTCCAGCCGGAATCGGACGGCTTCGTCGTGACCATTGCCGACGAGTTCGTCCGGCGGGCCTGCGGCGATGACCCGGATCTTGCGGGCGTCCTGTCGCGGGGAGGCTGCCTCGATGGCCCGGCACTGGCCGTCCATGCGCCGCGCGAGTGCTTCGAGGCGCTCGAACGGGAATTCGTTTGGTCCGCGCGGGGGCGCAGGACGGCCATCCTCGCCCACATCCAGCGGCTTCTCGTGGCGCTGTCGCGGCTGGACGGTGCTGCCGAGGCGACTTCAACACCGTCCCGCGACGTCGAACTGGTGAGGCGCTATCGGGAGGTCGTGGAGGGCTGCTTCCGCCATGCACCGGGGCTCGACGAGCTGGCGGGTGACCTCGGCGTGACGCCATCGCGCCTCAATCGCGCCTGCCGCGCGGTCGCATCACGCACGGCCGTTGCCATCCTGCACGAGAGGGTCATGATCGAGGCCAAGCGAGGCCTTCTCTATACCGGCATGAGAGTGTCGGAGGTGGCCAGGTCAGTCGGCTTCGACGATCCCGCCTATTTCAGCCGCTTTTTTGCAGCCCGGGCCGGATGCTCGCCCAGCGAGTTCCGGCAATCCACAGGGGTGGGCGGCGCTCACGGGAATGCCGTAGCGACCGGTGCGCGAGCCGATTCCCGCCATGGTAGCGCACCGGATTGATCACTCTTTTGACGCGCTAGGGACACCGCGCGCCGATTTCCTTGACCTCGGCCGCTTCGATTTTCGCGTTCGCGCGTTCTGAAAGCTGATGGAGGTCCGCGACGATGACGTTGGTGAAGCCACGGTGGGTGCACGTGCCCTGGATCATAGGGGCCGGGGTGCTTCTCGTCGTTCTGCTGGCGTCTGCGCTTCTTCCGCTTGCGACCGGCATGTTCGACCGCTGGACACAGCGCGACGTCGACCTGAGGTCGCGCCTCGTGTTCGAATCGATCCGCGAACAGGTGGCGGATTTCGCTGCGGCAGGGGATACGGCGCGCGCCAACGCCCTGTTCGACCGGCTCACGACCGACCAGCGCCTCGTCGCGGCGGGCCTCTGCGCGCCCGACAGCACGTTGCGCTACGGCTCCCGCTCCATGGCGGAGATCTTCTCGTGCGCCTCGATTCCCGCGAACACGCCCGACATGGCTCGTGTGGCCGTGGATGTTGAGGACCGCGTCGTGGTGCACGCGTTCAGCCTCGACGGAAAGCCGAACCTCGGCCGTGTCGTCATCATCCACGATCTCGGCTTCACCGCGGCGCGGCTGGCGCAGTTCCGGGCGGGCCTGATCGGCGCCCTCGTCGTTGCAGCCCTCATCGCCGCCGCCCTCGTGGCCTTCGTCGCCCTTGTGATGGCACGCACCTGGATGGGCTCGCTGAGGCAGGCGATCGACGATCTGCGCGATGGGCGGGCGCCGCCTTCGCCGCCCTCGCTGCTCGGTGTCGGGCAGGACGTCCGGCAGGCGCTCGATGAACTCGACTTCGTCCGCCGCCGGATCGATGCGACCCACACCGAGTGGACGCCGGAGACCCTGACCGTGGCGCTTGCCAACGAGCTCCCCGGATCCGAGGTGATCGTGGTGTCGAACCGGGAGCCCTACATCCACAACGCCGGCAAGGCGGGCGTGCATGTGCAGCGGCCGGCGAGCGGCCTGGTCTCGGCCATGGAGCCGGTGATGCGTGCCTGCGGCGGCACGTGGGTCGCCCATGGCAGCGGTTCGGCCGACCGCGAGACGGTGGATGCGGCCGATCGCGTGCAGGTGCCGCCCGAAGCGCCGAGCTACACGCTGCGCCGCGTCTGGCTCACCGAGGAGGAGCAGGACGGCTACTACTACGGCTTCGCCAACGAAGGCCTTTGGCCGTTGTGCCACATCGCCTTCGTCCGACCGACGTTCCGCGAGAGCGACTGGGCGATGTACCGCACGGTCAACGCCAAATTCGCCGATGCCGTCGCCGCGGAGGCCAAGCGGCCGGATCCGGTGATCCTGATCCAGGATTACCACTTCGCCCTGCTTCCCCGGATGCTCCGGGAGCGGCTGCCGGAGGCGACCATCGTCACCTTCTGGCACATCCCTTGGCCGAACGCGGAGACCTTCGGCATCTGCCCCTACCGGGAAGAGATCATCGAGGGGCTATTGGGATCGTCGATCCTCGGCTTCCACACTCAGTTCCACTGCAACAACTTCTTCGACACGGTCGACCGTTTCCTGGAGAGCCGCATCAACCGCGAGACCGCCTCGATCGCCTTCGGCGGGCGGGAGACCATCGTGAGGCCCTATCCCATCTCGATCGAGTGGCCGCCCGCCGCGCTCGCGACGCAGAAGCCGATCGCGGAGTGCCGCGCGATCGTGCGCGAACGGTACGACCTGGAGCCGGATACGCGGCTTTGCGTCGGCATCGAGCGCTTCGACTATACGAAGGGGATCATCGATCGCATGCAGGCGGTCGACAGCTTCCTGACCGATCATCCTGAATGGGCCGGACGCTTCGTCCTCCTGCAGATCGCGGCGCCGACGCGCAGCAAGCTCGCCAGCTACAGGACGTTGCAGGACGAGGCGCAGGCGCTGGCCCTCGACATCAACTCCCGTCACGGCGGAGGCAAGCCTGGGCCGATCCTCCTCATCGCCGAGCACCATGAGCCGGCCGACGTCTTCACGCTCTTCCGGGCGGCCGACATGTGCCTTGTGTCGAGCCTGCACGATGGCATGAACCTGGTGGCGAAGGAGTTCGTGGCGGCGAGGGACGACGAGCGGGGCGTGCTGGTGCTTTCGGCCTTCGCCGGCGCATCGCGCGAGCTCGGCGAGGCCCTGATCGTGAACCCCTATCACACGCACGCCATGGCGGAGGCGATCCTGCAGGCGCTGACCATGTCCGAGCACGACCAGCAGGCGCGCATGCGGCTCATGCGCGAGCAGGTCCAGTCACGCAACGTCTACCGCTGGGCGGGCCAGATGCTGCTGGACGCATCACGGCTGCGCAAGCGCGAGAGGATCAGCAAGTTCGTGCCGCCGACGACGCGTGCGCCTGCCGGCGCCCCCGCCTGAGCTCGACCCGACCGTCCGCGCCATGTCATCCTGCCGCCACGCCCTGTTCCTCGACTTCGACGGGACGCTCGTCGACCTCGCCCCGCGTCCGGACGCCGTCCGCGTCGAGCCGGGGCTCGCCGAGGCGATGGAGGCCGTCAGTGATCTCCTGGGCGGCGCGCTGGCGATCGTGACGGGACGCAGCGTCGCTGCCGTGGACGCCTTTTTCTCGCCCCACCGGTTCGACGTGGCCGGCCTGCATGGCGGCGAACTGCGGATCGGGGGACAGGTCATTCAGGCAGCGGCGACCTCTGACGCGTTCCGCCGCGAGGTAGGCCGGCTGTCGGCGGCTGGCGATGGTCTCGTCATCGAGGACAAGGGGACGACGGTGGCCCTCCACTGGCGATCAGCGCCAGAACTCCGGCCTCACGCTGAGGCCCTCGCGTCTGAATCGCTCCGCAGGCTCGGCGCCGGGTGGCGGTTGCAAACGGGCAAGGCCGTCGTCGAGATCCTGCCTGCCGGCGCCGGCAAGGGCAGGGCGATCGCGACGTTGCTTCGGCACGACCCGTTCCGGGGCCGGATCCCGGTCTTCGTCGGCGATGATGACACCGACGAGAACGGCTTCGCCGAGGTTCTGGCGGGGGGCGGGCTCGCGATCCGCGTCGGGGCTGGAGCGACGATCGCACCCTTGCGGCTCCCGGGGCCGCATGAACTGCGTTTGCGGCTCATGCACTGGGCAAGCACCGGCGTGTGCCCCGGCGAGGCATGCCTGCATCCATCCCACGTCATCGAGGAGTACCGTTCATGAGCGCCACGCCCCCCGGTCAGGCCACGAGGCCGCAGCCTTCGCTCGATCTTGCCGTGATCGGCAACGGCATGCTGGCGGCCCTGATCGATCGCTCGGCGCGGATCGTCTGGTCGTGCTTCCCCCGCTTTGACGGTGATCCTGTCTTTTGCAGCCTGCTGGGCGGGGAGGGGGACGACGATCGCGGTGGCGACTTCGCCATCGAACTGATCGGCGGGGTGCGCTGCACGCAGCGCTACGACGACAACACGGCCGTGCTTGTGTCCGAAATCGAGGACGAGCGCGGCAATGCGCTCGAAATCATCGATTTTGCGCCGCGCTTCCGCAATCTCGGGCGGATATTCCGGCCCCTCCAGCTCATTCGGCGGGTGCGGCCCCTGCGCGGCCGGCCGCGCATCCGCATCAGGCTGCGCCCGCGCTTCGAGTGGGGCGCGCGGACGCCTGACGAGACGCGCGGCAGCCACCATTTGCGGTTCGTCGGTCCGCAGATGACATTGCGGCTCACCACGGACGCACCCATCACCTATGTCAGCGAGGGAACGCCCTTCGCGCTCGACCGCCCGTTGTCGTTCTTCTTCGGCGCCGATGAACCCCTGCGCACGGAAGTCGACCAGACGGCGCGCGAGTTCCTGAAGAAGACCGTCGGCTACTGGCGGGACTGGGTGCGCTCGCTGTCCATCCCCTACGAGTGGCAGAAGGAAGTGATTCGCGCCGCGATCACCCTGAAGTTGTGCCAGTTCGAGGAGACGGGCGCGATTGTCGCCGCGTTGACGACGTCGATCCCGGAGGCGCCCGACAGCGGGCGCAACTGGGACTACCGGTTCTGCTGGCTGCGGGATGCGTACTTCGTGATCCAGGCCCTCAACCGGCTCGGCACGACGCTGACGATGGAGGACTTCCTCGGCTTCATCACCAACATCGTCGACGATGCCGAGGAGCCGGGGCGTCCCGAAGACCTTCCGCCGCTCTTCGGCATCACAAGGACGCCGGACCTCGACGAGCGGACAGCGCCGGCGCTGCGCGGCTACCGCGGCATGGGCCCGGTGCGGATCGGCAATGCGGCGGCGACGCAGGTGCAAAACGACGTCTATGGCAGCGTCGTCCTCGCCTCGACCCACGCCTTCCTCGACCGGCGCATGGTGCGGCCGGGCAACCGCGAGCTCTTCGACCACCTGGAGAAGCTCGGCCGGCGGGCCATCCAGGTCTTCGACCAGCCGGATGCGGGACCCTGGGAGCTGCGCACCAAGGCGGCCGTCCACACGTTCTCGAGCGTCATGTGCTGGGCGGCCTGCGACCGCCTCGCCCGGATTGCCGCCGCTCTTGGCGATGAGGAGCGCCGGGCGGCGTGGGCGATGGAGGCGGGGAGGATGCGCGACGTGATCGAGGCGCGGGCCTTCAACCGCGAACTCGGCATCTTCGTCTCGACCTTCGGCGGGCACGACCTCGACGCGACGCTGTTGCTGCTCGCCGAGCTCGGCTTCGTGCGGGCCGACGACCCGCGCTTCGTGGCGACGGTGGAGGCGGTGGGGAGTTCGCTGCGGCGGGGAGACCTGCTGCTGCGTTACGCCGTCGAGGACGACTTCGGCCACATGAGGACGGGCTTCCTCATCTGCGGCTTCTGGTACGTCGATCCGCTGGCCTCGATCGGGCGGCGCGACGAGGCGCGCATCCTGTTCGAGCGGATCCTCAAGCGCCGCAACAGCTTCGGCATCCTCTCGGAGGACGCCGACCTCGAGACGGGCGAATTGTGGGGAAACTTTCCGCAGACCTACTCGATGGTGGGTCTGATCAACGCCGCGGTGAAGCTGTCGCGCGGTTGGGAAGACGCCTTCTGAGCAGCAAGACGCCCCAGCGGCTTGGTGGGTGGGCCTGCACCGGCCTACTCGGCGATGGCTGTCTGCAGGTGGTTCACGGCGGATCCAGCCAGCGATTCAGGACACAACTCCTCTATCGACGGTTGTGCAGCTCCAGCTTGCGCCAAACTCTTGCTGCGTGGCGAGATAATGCAACCGGAAGTCGAGCATCCTCTACAAGTCACTGATTCATCGATTGTTAACGGATGCGACCGTGTGCAACCGTGAGTGGTGATAAAAGTGCAACACGACCTTGGAAACGCCCCGGAAAGGCCGCGAAGCCTGCGGTGTTTGGTTGATCGATAAAAGTCACACGCTAAGGTTGCGTCGTGGCAGGGGAATCCCTGTCGCGTCTTCGAACCGTTCGGTGAGGCACCGGCGGTCCGGCGACAGGGGTTAGGGACTCTTCGCTGAGAGGGCCTTCGGGGGCCGTATCGGAGAAGACCAAGCCCACTCCCGATGGGTCTCGAAAACGTCTTTTGGAGGTTACAAATGAAGCTCATGAAGAGCCTCTTCCTCGGCACTGCCGCCGGCTTCGCCGCGGTCGCCGGGGCTCAGGCCGCCGACCTTCCGTCCAAGAAGGCCGCCCCGGTCGAGTACGTGCGCATCTGCTCGCAGTTCGGCGCCGGCTTCTTCTACATCCCCGGTTCGGACACCTGCCTGAAGGTCTCGGGCCGCGTCCGCGCTGACTACATCTACGGCGAGCCCTTCACCCGCGCCGCGAACGCCGTGACGTTCCGCGCTCGTGGTTACCTGGCTCTCGACAGCTACACCGCGACCGATTGGGGTCCGGTGCGCGCCACGACCCGCGTCTTCGTCACGAAGGACACGGGTTCGGCCTACACCACGACGCTCGACTGGGCCTACATCCAGTTCGCCGGCATCACGGCTGGTAAGGCGGCCGTGTCGTTCTTCGACTTCGCGCCCTTCGGCGGCGTGTCGTACCTGGGCGGCGGCGCCAACGGCCGCGGTTCGGACGAAGGCGACGTGAACGTCCTCGCCTACACCGCCACGTTCGGCGGCGGCTTCTCGGCAACGATCGCCCTCGAGGACGGTCGTGGCGCTGATACCCGTAACGTTCCGGGCGCTGCCATCGTTCGGATTGATCCGACGCTGCAGGTTCTGAACACCAACGGTACGCAGGGTGGTCAGTGGATGCCCGACGTTGTCGGTCGCCTCGACTATGCTGGTAGCTGGGGTGCGGCCATGCTGGCTGGTGCGATCCACCAGACGCGCGTTGGCGTGGGTACCAACATCAACAACCTGACGCCGGCTGGCACCATTCTCGATACCGAGTATGGCTTCGCCGTCCAGGCTGGCGTGAAGGTCAACCTGCCGATGCTGGCTCCGGGCGATGCCCTGTTCCTGCAGGCTGCCTACGCCGATGGCGCCAACAGCTACACCGGCTGGGGCACGGCTGGCGCTGGCACGCTCTCGCTGCCGTCCGCGGACATCATCTATGACGCGCTTGGCCAGGGTAAGACGACCAAGTCCTGGTCGATCACGGGCGGCCTGCTCCACTACTGGATGCCGACCGTTCGTCAGGGCGTCTATGCCGCTTACGGCGCTGTCAACCACTATGGTCCCTGGTACGATGCCTCCGCTGTCAGCGTCGGCACGAACGTGATCTGGACCCCGGTTCGTGGTCTCGATATCGGTGCCGAGGTCGGCTACCAGTACCTGACCGACAAGCCGAACTTCCTCCTCCTGCCGGCCAACGTTGCGACGCTGGTTGGTTCGGACAGCGGTCAGTGGTTCGGACGCGTCCGCTTCCAGCGCGACTTCTGATCCATTCCAACGAATGGCTCATGGAACCCCGGTGCGAAAGCACCGGGGTTTTTCTTTGTTTCATCACCGGTTTTCGCGTTGCCGGGGCTGGCGTGATGGCCGCCGGCGGTCCATATCGGCGCGATGGCGAACGACAACATCCCCAAGGGGTCGAAGGCTGGGGCCTCTACCCGCCCGCAGCCCGTGGCATCTGATCCTGCGGCGGAGGAAGCGGTTGGCAAGCCGTGCCCGATTTGCAGAAAGCCGTCCCTTCGTGCTTACCGACCGTTCTGTTCCAAGCGGTGCGCCGACCTCGACCTGTCGCGCTGGCTGAACGGCGTCTATGCCGTCCCCGCCGCCGAAACCGGCGAGGATGACGACGAAGCGGAGCGTTGAGCCGCTTATGGCGCAGGGGCCGATCCGTGCTGCGCCGCTGAATGGGGAGGACTTTGCTCCCTTCGGGACTGTGCTGGACCTCGCCGAGTTGCCGGGCAGGCCAGTCAACGAGAACCGCGGCCTGCGCTGCGACCTGCCGCTGGCCCTCGAGCACGATACGGGCACGTCCAGCCCGAGCACGGCCGTCTACAGGCTTGCGGTGTCAATTTTTCCGTTCAATATCAAGCAGTTCGAGCGACACCCGCACAGCGACCAGCTGTTCGTCCCCCTGGCGGCTGCGGGTTTCCTCGTCGCCGTCGCTCCGGTGGAGGAAGACGGTCGCCCTGACCTTTCCGGCATCCGGGCCTTTGTCGGCCAAGCCGGGCAGGCGATCGTCTATCGCGCCGGCGTGTGGCATCTACCGCTGGTGGCGCTCGCGGGGGAGGGTACATTCCTCATGCAGATGTGGGAGACCGGCGACGCCGCTCGGGACTGCGAGGTCCACAATCTCCCGGAACCAGTGATCATCACGGGCTGAGGCGGCCTCCGCTCAGAGGCAGCCCGGCGACGCGTCGTCGAAACCATGGTCGCGCTCGATCTGCTCAGCGACGAGGGCCTGCAAACGCCAGAGGTTGCTGTCGCGGATGCCGTGCAGACCCAGGTGGTGGACGGCATTGTAGAGATAGTCGGCCCCGGTTCCCCAGTGACCGCAAGCGCTTGCCAGGATGCGGGCGGTTTGCTCAGGCGATGTCTCGGGCTGGTAGGCCCAGCTTTTCGTGTTCACCGTGAAGGCGATGGCGCGCACCGGCCCGTCCGCCGTCATCGCGCGCACCCAGCGCGGGACGTTGGTGGGCGGCTTGTTGGTCATTTCCCGTCGCAGGAGAAGATCGATCGCCTTCGCCTCGTCTTTACCGAGAAGGGGAAACACGAGCCCCCGGCAGCAGCCGCCCCTGTCGAGCGCCATCATCAGGCCCGGCGCCTCGGGCGTCCCGCGAAACCGCAGGAGCTTCAGGCAGAAGGAGCGATGCCACCCGTGCACCGAGGCGGGCCGGCCGGGCCCGTACTCTCCCGATGGCTTCCAGATCAGCGATCCGTAGGCAAAGACGAGGAGGGGACCATCGCCCTTCTCGGCCAGCAG
>JAIYAB010000215.1 GCA_027489275.1 Hyphomicrobiales bacterium | reverse complement strand
TCCTGCAGCGGCAGGCCGGCGCGCAGCACCATCGCATTGCCATCGCCCGTGCAGGTGTGGGCCGAGGTGCAGGAGAAATAGGCGCGGCCATAGCCGCCGGTCGCCAGGATCACCTCATGGGCGCGGAAGCGGTGGATCGAGCCGTCTTCGAGGCACCAGGCGGTGAAGCCGCGGCAGCGCCCGTCTTCCATGATGAGATCGAGCGCGAAGTACTCAATGAAGAACTGGACCTTGTTCTTCACGCACTGGCCGTAGAGCGTGTGCAGGATCGCGTGGCCGGTGCGGTCGGCGGCGGCGCAGGTGCGCTGGGCGGTGCCCTTGCCGTAATCCGTCGTCATGCCGCCGAACGGCCGCTGGTAGATCTTGCCCTCGTCCGTGCGCGAGAAGGGTACGCCCCAGTGCTCGAGCTCGTACACGGCGGCCGGGGCATTGCGGCACAGATACTCGATCGCGTCCTGGTCTCCGAGCCAGTCGGAGCCCTTGACGGTGTCGTACATGTGCCAGCGCCAGTCGTCCGGCCCCATGTTGCCGAGGGCCGCGGAGATGCCGCCCTGCGCGGCGACGGTGTGCGAGCGGGTCGGGAACACCTTGGAGATGCAGGCCGTGCGCAGGCCCGCCTGGGAGCATCCCACCGTGGCGCGCAGGCCCGCGCCGCCGGCGCCCACCACCACGACGTCGAAGGTGTGATCGGTGACGGGGTAGGCCGCGCCGTTGACGGCGGGCCGGACGGTTCCGTTGCCCGCGCCGGCAGTGCTCGTGGAGGCAGCCATGGTCAGGCTCCGAAGCTCAGCTTGAGAATGGCGAACACGCAGGCGACGCCCACGCCGATCGCGAAGAAGGTGTTGAGCGCCAACAGGAGGATCTTGGGCAACTCCTCGTGGACGTAGTCCTCGATGATGACCTGCATCCCGATCTTCATGTGGACCATGCCTGTTACGACGAACAGAAGCATGAGGATGGCAACGAGGGGCTGCGACACGATGGCAACCACCTCGGCGTGGCCCTTGCCGATGATCGACAGCAGCACGACCACGAAGGCGAGCGTCAGCGGGATCTGCGCCAGCGCCGTGATCCGCTGCTTCCAGAAATGGTCGGTCCCGCTGCCGGCGGAGCCGAGGCCGCGGACGCGCTTGAGCGGCGTGGTGAGAGAGGAGCGGTTGGTATCGGCCATCTCGTGATCCTCAGCGCACCGCGTAGGCCACGATCCAGAGCAGGACCGTGAGGATGATCGAGCCGCCCAGCGTAAGCTTGGCGAACAGCTCGCGCTCGACGGCGCCGAAGCCGCGCCCGGTGTCCCAGACGAGATGACGGATGCCGCCCAGCATGTGGTGCAAAAGCGCCCACGTGTAGCCGAAGAGCACGAGGCGTCCGAGGAAGGAGCCGAGGACCGCCTGCATGGTGGCGAAGCTCGCCTGGCCGGACGCGGCGGCGATGAGCCATGCCGCCAGGATCAGCGTTCCGAAATAGAGCGCCGCGCCTGTGATGCGATGGACGATGGACATCGTCATCGTCAGCATCGGCTTGTAGATCTGGATGTGGGGGGAGAGCGGACGCTCGATCCGGAGCCTGGAGTCGGCCATCGCCTTCTCTTTCCGTGGGAAACAGGGGCCGTCGCTGCGCGTCCGGCGTGTTTCAGTACCGCGTGTCAGCCTGCACTGCAATGCGGTAGGATACTGGACATTCGACGGATTCGGGCCGAACGCCGCATGGCTGGACTGCCAAACCCCGCCCCCAAAGGCCTGGATGCGCCTGTGGAACAGCCGCCGCCCCGCGTCGGCCGCGGCCGCGAGCGCGCGCCGCGCCTCTCCGCGACCGAACGCCGCGAGGGCATCGTGATGCAGGCTGCGACGTTCTTCGCCGAACATGGCTTCGCCGGGACGACACGGGCGCTGGCCGACACGATCGGCATCCGCCAGGCGCTGCTCTACCGCTATTTTTCCTCCAAGGACGCGCTGGTCGACGGCGTGTTCCACCGCATCTTCGCCTCGCGCGGGACGGAGGACTTCGGCCCCATCTTCGCCGACCGGGCCCTCCCGCTCGAGGAGCGGCTGGCGGAGGTCTACCGGCTCTACGCGGAGCAGGACGAGGGGCTGGCGGTCCGCCTGTTCGTGCGCGCCGCGCTGGACCGGTTTCCCGTTCCGCCGTCAAGGGGGGCGACACTGACGAGCCGCATCGTGGAGCCGCTGGTCGCCGAGCTGCGCCACGAGTGCCGCCTGCCCTCCCTCGACCGGCTGCCGATGACGCAGGGCGAGCGGGAGCTCGTGATGCTCATGCACGGCGCGGTCATGTTCCACGCGATCCGCGAGCATGTGTACCGCGCGCCGATCCCCGACGACCGCGAGGCGGTGCTGGGGCTCTATGCGCGCACCTTCCTGGCCGGCGCACGCGAGACGATGCGCGGCATGCACCGCGCCCGCCTGGGCGGCCGGTCGCCCGCCGCTCCCCCACGCGGCCGCTGACCCGTCGCACCCATCCCGTAGCTCGCCTGCACTTTCGGCGCCCGTCCGGCGTCCGCGTTCGATTCGGAGCCGAAGTGATCGGGGAATCAATCCCCGAAAAGGAGTCAGATCCCAAGGACTCCCGTTGGTCGCCCGACCACTTTCGGCGGCGTGCTTCGCGACGCGGATCAGCAACCCTTCCGGCTAAACCCCACGAAAGCTGCCCTCTCGCCGAGCCGGGCCGATTTCGGCCTTGAACGGTCCGGCCCCGGGCACGGCGATGCCGCTAACCCGTTGATCGGAGAATCATTTTCGCAATTCGATTCGCGCGTCAGGACCTTGGAGTGATCAACCGACCACCAGCGTCGGGACGGCTCTCACACCGGAAGCAGCAGCCACAGGTCGAGGTCGAGGATCACGGCCGGGTCGTACTCCTCGCCGGTCTTCAGCGGGAAGTCGGCGCAGGGGCGGTCCTTGGTCGCGACCAGCCGGACCCGCAGTGCGCCGACGTCGTCGCGGCCCGTCAGCGACTGGCGATCGAGGACCTCGCTCCAGGCATGCACCGTCCCGCCGGCGAAGAGCGGGGCGACATGGCGGCCGCCGTTGATGGCGGCGACGTGGAAGGCGTTGGCGAGGCCGTTGAAGGACAGCGCGCGGGCGAGAGAGATCACATGGCCGCCATAGATCAGGCGCCGGCCGAACCGGCTGTTGCCCTGCGAGAGCTGGTCGAAGTGGGCGCGGGCGGTGTTCTGGTAGAGCCGGGTGGCGATCTGGTGCTCGGCCTCCTCCACGGTCATGGCATCGACATGGTCGATCCGCTCGCCGACCGCGTAGTCGCCCCAGCGGAACGGGCTGCCGGCCAGGCGCTCGTCCCATGCGGCGGGATCGATGACCGGGCACGCGTCGCCCAGCGCGTCCGGCGACACGACGCGCGGCAGCGTCGGGACGTGCTCCTCCGCGATCACGGACTCGGGGTCGCGCTTGCGCACCATGACCCAGCGCACGTAGTCGAGCACCTCGACGCCGTGCTGGTTGAAACCGGTCGAGCGGACATAGACGACGCCGGTCTGGCGGTTCGAGTTTTCCTTGAGGCCGATGACCTCGGACACGGACCGCAGCGTGTCTCCCGGATAGACCGGCGCCAGGAAGCGGGCGCCGGCATAGCCGAGATTGGCGACCGCGTTCAGCGAGATGTCGGGAACCGTCTTGCCGAACACCACGTGGAAGACGAGCAGGTCGTCGACCGGCGCGCGCGGATAGCCCAGCGCCTGCGCGAAGGCGTCGGACGACTGCACCGCGAAGCGGGAGCCGTAGAGCGCCGTGTAGAGCGCGACGTCTCCCACCGTCACGGTGCGGGGCGTGGCGTGGGCGATCACGTCGCCCAGGCTGAAATCCTCGAAGAAGCGACCGGAGTTGGTCTTGCTCGCCGTGGTCATGTCGATCTCCTCGGGCGCGGCCGCGGGGCGGTGCGCCGGAGAATGGCCCGGGACCGTGCAGCGCAGCAAGCCGCCGCCGGGCAGACCTTCGACGGAGGCGAGCGCGCCGGGCGCAGCAGCCTCGGCGGCTAGGCCAGCGGCGTGCGAAGCCCGCGCCGGGCGCAGGCGGCCGTCAGCGTATTGGCCAGCAGGCACGCGATCGTCATCGGCCCGACGCCGCCCGGAACCGGCGTGATCGCGCCCGCGACGGCAGCCGCCGCCTCCGTGTCGACGTCGCCGACGAGGCGCGTCTTGCCCTCGCCGAGCTCGGGCGCGAGAATGCGGTTGATGCCGACGTCGATGACGATGGCGCCGGGCTTCACCCAGTCCGCCTTGACCATCTGCGGCCGACCGACGGCCGCGACGAGGATGTCGGCGCGGCGCGCCACCGCCGGCAGATCACGCGTGCGCGAATGCGCGACGGTCACCGTGCAGCTTTCGGCGATGAGGAGCTGCGCCATCGGCTTGCCGACGATGTTGGACCGCCCGACGACGACGGCCTCGAGCCCCGCAAGGTCGGGCCGCACGGTCTTCAGCAGCATGAGGCTGCCAAGCGGCGTGCAGGGCACGAGGCCGCCCGTGCCGGTGGCGAGACGCCCCGCGTTCATTGGGTGGAAGCCATCGACGTCCTTGGCCGGATCGATGGCCTCGATCACGCGGGCGGAATCGATGTGGGCCGGCAGCGGCAGCTGGACGAGGATGCCATCGACCTGCGGATCGTCGTTCAGGCGGCACACCAGCGCCAGGAGTTCCGCCTCGGGCGTGGCCGCGTCGAGCCTGTGCTCGATCGAGCGCATGCCGACCTCGACCGTCTGCCTCGCCTTGGAGCGGACATAGACCTGGCTGGCGGGATCCTCGCCGACCAGAACGACCGCCAGCCCGGGCACGTGCCCTGCCGCAGCCAGGCCGGCGACACCTTCCGCGATGCGCAGTCGAAGCCCGGCCGCAACGGCCTTCCCGTCGATCAGGGTGGCGGCCATGGCATCCTCCGGTCGGGGCGCGGGCTCAGGCGCCGAGGGCGCGGGCAAGCGACGCGGCCAGCGCGGCGGCGTCGCCCTCGATCTGAAGCGATTTGACCCGCGCCGTCGCGCCGGACGACAGCGAGACCTGCGTCGCGGCGACGCCGCAGGCGGCAGCGACGAGACGGGCCAGCGCCGCATTGGCTTTGCCGCCCTCCGGCACCGCGCGCACGCGCGCCTTGAGGACGTGACGCCCGTCCGAGAGCGTCTCGACGCCCTCGATCGCATCACGCCCACCGCGCGGCGTGAGGCGCACGGCGAGATCGAGGCCGTGCGGGGCCTCGCGCCAAGGGCGTCCGTCGTTCGCCATCAGAACACGTAGGGGTAGATGTAGTAGCCGATGACCCGCTGGATCAGGAAGATCAGGAGCAGCAGCACGATCGGCGAGATGTCGAGGCCGCCCATGTTCGGCAGCCGCCGGCGGATCGGCGCGAGGACGGGCTCGGTGAGCTGGTAGACGCCGTTGTAGATCATGCGCACGAAGTCGTTGCGCATGTTGATGACGTTGAACGCGATGAGCCAGCTCAGAACGGCCGAGGCGATGATGACCCAGACATAGATGTCCAAGGCCAGCAGGACGACGTCGAGGATGGCACGCATGGCGGACTCCGCAGGGACGACCGGGCTTGGTTTAGCCGGGCCGCCGCGGGCGGACAAGCCCGCCGGCCGAGCTTTCGCGCGAGGGACCGGCGGGGCGGCGGCGGCGGCGCGCTTTGCCAATTGACACATAGCCGCAGCCCGCCCTAAAAGGCGCGCACCCGGAAAGGGGCTGTAGCTCAGTTGGGAGAGCGCTGCAATCGCACTGCAGAGGTCAGGGGTTCGAATCCCCTCAGCTCCACCAGGGCTTCATCGCCCCGGTAGATTGGTTCCGGACCACCCGTCTTCAGGGCTTCAGTGAGACCGTCATCGCGTCGATCCGTTCGTCGCGCCGGGGCGTCCAGGCGATGCGCTTCGACACGCCGTAGAAGTCGGGCTGGAAGTACAGCATGATCCATGGCGGGTCCCGGTAGAAGATCTCCAGCATCTCGTCGACGACCTTGCGCTCCTGCGCGGGATCACGGATGCCGGCGAGGCTGTCCCAGCGGGTCTGCCACTCCGGATTGAACCACATCCCGTTATTGACGGGCGCCTCGCGGCTCGGGAAGAGCGCCATGTCGTAGACGGCGCTCCACGTCACGCCGCCCTGTCCGATCAGGTACAGGGGACCGGCGCGGTGCTCGCGGGCCGCCGGCGAGAATATCGTCACGAAATCCTGCAGCTCGACCGTCGTCTGCACGCCGATGTCGCTGAGAAACTGTCCGACAACCTGCGCGACGTTGACATCGTTGAGATAGCGGTTGCGCGGGCCCTGCAGCTTCAGGGTGAAACGGACCCCGTCGGCGCCGCGCGGATAGCCGGCCGCGTCCAGCATCGCCTCCGCCGCCTTCGGATCGTAGGGATAGGGCTTCAGCGCCGGGTTGGCGAGGTTGGCGGGGCCTGTCGCCCGGTTGCATTCGAACGAGAGCAACTGACGGCAGATGGTCGGCACGTCGACGGCCATGTTGAGGGCCTGCCGCACGGGCGCCTTCTGGATTGCCTCGCCGCCCCTGGTGGTCTTGAACGCGTCCGAGAAGTTGAAGCCGACGAAGATCCGCCGCGTTCCGCTGACGCTCATGACCGATGCCGTGCCGCGGGCGTTGACCGCGGCCTGCTGGTCCGGCGGGATGTTGGTCGCGATGTCGACGTTGCCGGCGATCAGCTCGGCCGACCGGGTGCTGGCTTCGGGAATGACGCGCCAGACGATCCGCTTGAACTTCGGCTCCCCGAGCGTGTAGGCGGGATTGCGCTCCATCACGAGGCGATCGTTGAGCGTCCAGCTCACGAGGCGATAGGGGCCCGACGCGACGACGGTCTTCGCCGCCTGGACCTTGTCCATCGTCTCGTAGGCGCCTTTGCACTTGATGTAGGCCTGCGCCAGCATGCCCGGGGCGATGGACTGGTACTTCTTCACGATGACCGTGGCGAGATCCTCGCCGTCGAGGCGCGCATCGACGAAGCCGATCGTCGGATAGACGAACGACCCCACATTGCCCTTGAAGCCCAGCGCCGGATCGACCTGTCGCTTGAGCGAATAGACGACGTCTTCCGCGGTGAGGGGTTCCCCGTTCTCGCAGGTCTGGCCGCGCCTGATCTTGAACGTCAGCTCGGTGCCGGCGGCATTCCAGCCATAACTCTCGGCCAGCGACGGCTTGACCTCGCCGTCCGGCGTCACCTGGACGAGGGTCGCCCACAGATGGGAGGCAATGTTGATCGACTGCGTGGTGTTCAGGTTGTCCGATTCCAGCGACTCGATATCGACGCCCTGAGCGATCACCAGGGTGTCCCGGTCGGGCGCCTGCGCGAGCGCCGCGTGGGCGACCGAGGCCGCCGCCAACGCCGCCCCCAGCCGCACGATGCCCGTGGTCAGCCGTATCGCCATCTCTGCATCCTTTCGACGCCCGACAGGCCCTTGCGGCCATGAAGCGCGTCCGCGACGCAACATGAGCCGCGGCGGGACGCACGGTTTCGCGATCACGAGCCGCCCCGTCGCCGGGCGGCGGCTCATGTCGTCTCTCAGACCGGATTTCGCAGTGTAGGATTGTTATACACACAGTGGTGTCGCCTGCCGGGCCTTGTCAAGCAGGGTCCGCGACACGCCCGTCATGCCAGGGGACAGGCTCCGCAGCCGAACGGGCCGGATCTTTCCTTGCGGCCTTCCCCGCGCCATCCTGCCGGCGAACGATCCGCCCCGGCCCGTTCCGACGGCGCGCGCATCAGGCGAGGAGAGCATGACGTTTCGCATCCCCCAGAGCCTGTCGCCCGGCCATCGGCCGGAGAGCGGCGTCAACGTGCTCGAGTACGAGCTGGCGCAGCTCAAGGCGCAAGCGCTCGGCGACCTCGGGCGGCAGGTCGAGGAAGCGCTCGCCCGTTTGCGGGCTCACGAGGCGGAGGTGCACGGCCCGGAGGGGGAAGAGCGGCTCGCGGCGCTGCGGGATGCCGCCGCCGACCGCGTGTGGTCCCTGATGATCCAGCGGGAGCTGTGCGGCCTGCGGCACTGGGATGCGGTGGTGAAGGCCTACGGGATTCCGCGCGAGGTGCTGAACCGCATGGGGCGGGTGACGCGCTAGAAGCACGCTGTCACCTCGAACGCGCAGGCGACACTATTGGACCGGTGCCGCCGAGCGCAGGAGGTCGTTCGCGGGTACGGCCGCCGGGAGGGCCGGCGCAGGGGGCGTCGCCCGGGCTGGAGGAGCGGGCGATGGCGGCGAGGCCACGTCCGCATGTTTCGCGTCCGTGACCGGCGCCGGCCCGGCCTTCGCAGTGGCGCCAGGAGCCGCCGCGGCTTCGGCAGCGTTGTCGGCGATCACGCCAGAACCGCCGGCCCGCACCACAGCCTCGGTCGCGCGCCACGCCTGGATAACGGGAAAGTAGAGATCGTTACGCGGATCGCGGATGTAGCGCCCTGTTCGCTTCAGCGCGTCCACGATGCTGGAGTCCGGGACGATCGGCAGGAAGCCCGCGCGCATGGCGGCAATGACGCCGGCGGCGTAGGGGCTGGCCATCGACGTTCCGTTCAAGCGGACGAGGCCTCCCCCGGGCGCCGCTGACAGGACGTCGCGGCCGGGCGCCAGGAGATCGACCTTGATGGCGGAATCCGAGAAGGAAGTGACCTGCCCGTCACTGTCGATGGAGCCGACGCTGACGACACCGCCCAGGCAGGCGGGGTGGCCGATGCCACGCCCGCTTCCCGAGTTCCCGGCCGCGGCGACCACGACGACGCCCTTCGCCCGAAGCTGGGCGACGACGGCGGCCAGGCCGCGGATGAGCTCGTTCGGGATCAGGTCGCAGTTGAACGGAAAGTTTCCGCCCCCCAGGCTCAGGTTCACGACCCTGATGCGATGCTTCTCGGCCACCTCGGTGACATGATGAAGCGCTCCCAGGACGTCGCCCGAGTTGAACGTGATGCAGCTTTCCGGTCCCGCCTCCTTGCAGCGCGCGATCCGGTGGGCCGCCCTGATCATGTAGAGGCCGGCTCCCGGCGCGACGCCCGTCACCACGTTCGGGCCGGATTTGACCGGCCGTCCGAGGGCGATGCCGGCCACGTGTGTGCCGTGCCCGCAGTGCGAGCCGTCAGGTTGGCAGTTCTGGGCCGCTCCGGGGCCGACTGACGGACTCTTCTGCTGCGGACACAGGGACTCCATGCCGGCCTCGGGCGCGTGGGTGCTGAAGCAGGCCTCTCCGACCAGCGCTCCGGCGAACATCGGATGCGCCCCGTCGAGGCCATCGTCGATCACAGCGATCGTGACGCCCCGTCCGAACAGCCCGGCCCGGTGCAGCCGATCGACCTCGATCAGGTGGTCGGTGTCCTTCGCGAAGGGCCGGGCCGTGGCCCCGGCCCGGGGCGGTTCGACGATGTGATCCATCGAGAGATTCGGGACGATGGCCATCACGTCCGCCCGCGCCGCCAGCGACTGCACGCCGCGCGCGTCGAGCGAGGCCGAGACGATCCCCGGCGCTCCGGTCTCGCGAATGATCGGCGCCTCGCTCCGCAGGATCTGCGTGAGCCCCTGCAACAGGGTGGTCGCCCCCACCGGCGTCGCCTGCCCCCCGGAGGACATCCTGCGGGCGATCACGAGGACTTGGGTCTTCCCGCCGGACGCCAGCGCGGCGGCAACCTGCGGGTCGATCTTGCCAGCCTGCGGCGGAGCCTGGGCATGGCCGCCTCCTGCGCCGGCGACACCGAGAAGAGCCGCCGCCATCGCGAGCCGCGCAAACCGAGGAACGGGTTTCATCGTCAAGTCTCCTGCAGCCGCTTCGTCAATTACTGCATGGCAAAACCAGACCGAATTCTTCCCCATTCGGCGATCGAGTCAAACAATGAACCGAGATGGAGAACAACGGTGAGAAACAACCTTAGGTTGTACAAGATGTTTCACTTGAAAAACATGGGATCTGGCGGACATCATTCCAAAAAGACTTCTCGGCAATCCAGTCCGAAAACGAAGGGACGCCGATCCGGGGTCAGTCAAGGGAAACCGAGGAACGAACATGCTCATCTGTCGTCGCGGCCTCCTGGCCGGACTTTCGGCGAGTGCGGCTACCATGCCCGCCGCATCCGCCCTGGCTCAGGCCTCGCTCGATTCCGAGCGGACGAGGATCCTGCGCAGCCTTGCGCCCGACACCCAGGCCCCGCAGTCGGGCGGTCCGGCGCCCAGGCTGCCGCGGCAGGTTTCCGCCGACGATTCGGGCTCCCGTGTCGTCGTATCCGTCAGTTCCGTGCGCACCGTCGATCTCACGGTCTTCTTCGACTTCGACAGCGACGTGATCCTCCCGAAGGGCGCACGAACGCTCGTCGCGCTGGCCGACGCGCTTCGCACGCCGGTCCTCGCGCGATCGCGTATTCTCATCGCCGGTCACACGGACG
The DNA here is from genome assembly GCA_027489275.1 of Hyphomicrobiales bacterium. Taxonomy (GTDB): domain Bacteria; phylum Pseudomonadota; class Alphaproteobacteria; order Rhizobiales; family Beijerinckiaceae; genus Alsobacter. Next base: position 31,923 of record JAIYAB010000215.1, on the reverse strand, counting down.
CGAAGGGGCGGGCGGACTACAACGTCGACCTGTCCTTCCGCCGCGCCCGCGCCGTGCGGCAACACCTCGTCGTCGTGCACGAGATCGAGGCGCGCCGCCTCCTGGTCCACGGTTTCGGGCCGGCGGAACTCAAGGACGCCTCACGCCCCTTTGACGCATCGAACCGGCGTGTCGAGGTCGCCGTCATCGTCGATTGATCACCCATCAATTTTGCATCGACAGGAGATTTCCCAATGTTTCGCTCTTTGCTGATCGCTCTCGGCCTGGCGGTCTTCGCCGCCGCCTCGTCACCCCCCGCCGACGCCCAAGTGCGCGTGAAACGCGTCAATGTCCTGGTCGTGTCCGACGACGCCGACCAGGAGACGGTGCCCAGGCAGAACCGGATCTACAACCGCGTCGTCCTGGGGCTCCAGGAAGAGCTGAACACCCGCGGGTTCCAGGTCTATGACGAGGTCGGGACCACACTGGCGACCATGCCGCAGGGGCGGGTGCGCCGGACGGACGGGGAGCTCTACGAGGTCGCTCGCGCCATCCAGCCACCGATGGATGTCATCGCCGTCTTCCAGATCTACACGTCCATTCGTTCCGGGTCGGTCGTCAGCCGTCCCGAAATCCGGATCCCTGTCCGGCTGCTCAACGTCCGTACCGGTCAGTTGATCGGCACGTTCGAGGTCGGCCCCGGCATCACCTTCGATCCGCTGCCGGTCAATTGTTCGGATCGCGAATGCCTGCTCGAGCGCGTGGGCGACGAGGCCCGGCGTCTTTCGTCGGACGTGGCCCGGGAACTCGGCACGAAGCTCGAAGGGTTCATCGGCGCCGCCGCTCCGCCCGCGGTCGCCACCGCTCCGGCCCAGCCGGCAGCGGCGGCGCCCGCTCAGCAGGTTGCCGCGCTCGAGGGTTGCGACGGGCTGCCGACGGCCTTCATGCTGGTCCTGCGTGATTTCACCAGCGACGAGATCAGCCGCATCGAGGAAATGGTCCGGGCCTTCCGCTGCGTCGAGCACATCCGGCCCACGCGCGTAAGCAACTCCCAGAGCGACTACTGGATCGAGGCGCGGACAGACAATGCTCGGCTGAACCGCAACTTGCGCCAGATGGTCGAGTTCATGGGCTCCCGCGGCAACGTCACCTTCTCCGGCAATCGCTTCGAGGTGATCAAGACCGTCACCCGCTGAACGGCGATCGGGCGGCCATGTTCGCGCAGTTCGACGACACCCTCATCGCCGACCTCGATCTGGTGCGCGGCGACCGGGCCCTCTCCGATCATGCCGTGCTGCGGCTCGCGCGATCGGTGGCGGGGTTCGGCGCCGGGCGCAACCGCGACCGGCCCGCTCACGATCTCACGGCGACCCTCGCCTTCTTCCTGCGCCGTGCCAGCTCCGGGCCAGAGGACGGCATCGACTCGGTTCTGGCCCTGCTGCTCGATCCGCGATCCGGAGCGCCCGGCGCGTTGCGCGCGATGGAGGTGGATGTCTCGGAGACGGCGCCGCAGATGCGGCTGGGAGCCTTGCGGATGGCAGACGCCTGCACGTTCGGCGCGTTTCTCGCACTCTGCGAATGCGGCGACGGCTTCGGAGAGTTCCGAGCCGTCATCCGCGACCTTTGCGGAGACGATACGGACGCGGGCTTCGCAATCGCACGCCGGCGATTCGCGGCGCTCGCCGACCGATACCGCCGACGCCACGTCCTGGGCCTGCGCACCGATCAGCGCTCCGCAGCGCTCCACCGCTTCCTGGCCCGGCACGGCGCCGAGCCGAGGGAGGAGTTGGCCATCCGGTTCTTCTGCGAACTCGTGGAGCAGGGCGAGCGCCCGCTCTTCTCGACCGCGACGACGGCTCTGCTGGCCGAGCTGGAGGCAAGGATCGAGACGGACGTGCGCGCCCGTGTCGGCGAAGCCGCCACCGAGGACGAGGCTGCTCTCGACGGTTCCGACGACCGCTTCGAGGAGCCTGCGGGCGTCGATCCGCTGGACCTCGTCGACCTCCTCGCCTCGCTTCCGGCCAGTCCCAAGTTCCTGACCCAGGCGGAGAGGGACAGGGCTCTGGACGTCCTGCGCTTCGCACCGTGGCACCGACGCCTGCCCCTGACTTGCCTTCGTGCGATCGCGGTGTCGCGGTGGCAGATGATGTGCGTGAACCGCCTCAAGCGCTCGCAGGGCAAGGCCGATGTAACTGACCTGGTCAACGGGAAATCCGCCCCTCGCTTCGCCGAGACGCTCGAAGCCATCGCCGCCACGATCGAGCGGATCGACGCGCTCGCGTCCATGCACATCGCGCTCAACCCGCCCGAGGGGTTGCCGCCGGACAGGGTCGCTCGTGCCGCCGAACGCGGATGGTTGCTGCTGCGTGCGGAGCGGCGCACCGGCTTCGACGTGCCTCGCGAAGTGCTGGCGCCGATGTTTGCCGCCGCGGCGCCCGCCCTTGCCACGATCGGGGACGAACTGCGGGCTTTCATGTCCGCAGCCGCGAAAGCGGGTCTCGCCGATGCATCATGGGAGCAGGAACGTCACGACCGCGAGGTCTTTTCCCGCCTTTTCACACGGCTCTACGTCGCTTCCGGAGGCCAGGTTCCATGACACAGCCAAGCCAAGCCGGCCCGCCGGCGGACCGCGCGGGCCACGCCGCGGCGCGCGACGCCGCCACCGATGCCTTTCGGGAAATAGTATCGGGCGAGGTTTCCCCTGCGTCCGTCCGTATGGTCGAGCTGTGGCGGCATGCTTGCGCATCCGCGGTGCCCTCGCTGACGGTTGTTCGCGCCATCCGTGACGACCCCGTCATGCGCACGCTCTACCGCAACATGGTCGCCTCGCGTGCGGTCGCCCGGTCGGGCCTGATGAAGGCCGCGGCCGACGGCACCGGGACGCTCCGTCGCCTCGGCCCCATTTCGATCGAGTTGCGGGAGGGCGAGGGCGATCTGCCGGGGGTCCTCGTCATCGACGGTTTCGGCGACCAGGCGCCGGGACGGCTCGTCATCGAGGGGGCGGGCGACGTCGCCGAGGTGGCTCTCCCCGCGCCCCGCGACGGCCGCGTCCAGGCCCTGCTGCCTCCCGGCGACCCGGAGGCGGCGCGGATCCTCGCGCTCTTCGTTCACCCGGACTCGGAGGTGTTCCTGCTGTGACACGGCGATCCGATCCACTCGCCGTCCACGTCGTCGTGCCCACGACGGCGGGTCCAGTACCGATCCTGCAGCTTCGCCCGTACCCTCAACTCGCCTATTCGACGGTCGTCACGCCCGCCTATGTCGAGGATGCAGAGGTGAGCAGGGCATACGGCCTCATGCTGCAGCCGGTCGGAAGCCTCGGCCGCCTGCTCCCCGACATGCCGCAGGGGCCGTGGGTGCTGGTGCTGGCGGAGCGGCTGGATCACGGCCTGAGCTGGCAGGTGCCCGTTCTGTGCGCCCACGTCCTCGTGGCCCGGGGATGCAGGCTCGTCCCGACGCCGGGCGAAGCGCAACTCGTCGTCTGGGCTACGGGCGCGATCGCGCTCGACGTCGCGGCGTCCGCCCGGGCGATCGCAATCCGGACGGAAGACTATGCCGTCTCCCGAAAGCTCGACGCTTCGGCCACCCTCCTGGCCCCCGCGGATCACGGGGAGCGCCTCATCCTGATTCCCCCACAGCCCCGGGACGGCAACGTCGCGGCGACACCGCCTCCGGGTGACATGCGCCACGTCTCGACGGTCGGCGAGGTCGCCGATGCACTGGACGGCGCGCTGCGCGGGTTGTCGCCGGGCAACGCCGAAGCCGGGTCCGAGGTCCCCCACCCGTCGATGCTGGACCACCTGATTTCGAGGGCTCCGGGCCGCGTCGCGATCGTGGCTGGCGCACTGATGGTGGGCAGCGCCGCGGCGCTCCAGTTCGGTCTCGGCCCGATGGGGCACGACGCCGTTCCCGACGCTCCCCGCCTCGAAGTCGCGCCGAAGCCGGCCTCGGTCCTGCCGGGCGCGCTGTCGGCCGCGCCCCCGCCCCCGTCGTTGCCGTCGGTCGAAGCCGCTGCGACGCCCGACATGGCGCTTTCGCTCCTGCGCCTCTCTGGCGAGCCGAAGTCGACATGTCTGGAATCGTTCGACGGCCGGACGCCCTATGTCGAGGAGACGCTTCATGCCGGAGCTGACGGTGCATTCTCTGCGGCCGGCGGACGCTCGCTGTGCGGCCTGCGCCTCGTGCCGGCGCCAGGCTGGCGCATCCGCCGCGTCACCGGGCTCGAAGCGCATGAACTTCGCCGATCGCCGACCGGCGACGGCGGCATCCAGATCGTCCTGGCCCACCGGCGCAGGCCCGATCTGCGCGTCTCTGTCGCGCTCGACCGGGCGGGCGGGGGCGACGGTCTCGTCATCGCAGTCGATGTCGGCGGAGATTTTCGATGAGGCCGCCGCATCCGCCTGGGGACGGCGACAAAATCCTCCTCCGGCCTCCATTGCGCTGACGAACGCGGCTCACGCCGCCCTTGACGGGAGTCGAACATGAGCAGACGTCGATCCAACCTCGCCCATGTCGCAGCCGGGCTGCTGGCGCTGGCGGCCGCGCCCGCCGCAGCGACTGAGCCCGGCCGAATCGCGGCTGACCGCGGTCCGCCCGAAGTGTCGGTCGAGCACCTGTCGCGCGTCGTCGTTCTGGTCGAGGGGCCGGTCATGAATGTCGGCGAGGACGCGAGAGCCACGCTCGCCGCCTTCGCCGGGCGGCTGCGCGAACGAGGCGGCTCCGGCGTCAAGGTCAACATCGCCGGCGTCGTCGTCGGGACCCGCGAGGACGAGCGGCACACTGCCAGGGCCCGCGCGCAGGCCGTCCGCGACGTCCTGATCGCGAGCGGTCAGTTCGGTCCCTCGCAGATCGAAACCGGTCTCGTCGATCGCGCCGCCGGGGCCGGAACCGTCGAGGTCGCCATCGCTCCCGCGGGCGCTCCGTCCAACCTCGCGAGCCCGCATCATGTCGCGAGCACGTCCTGGCGCGACAGGACGACGATCGTGCGCTCCCTGGCGCACCTTCGGGGCTTTCACGAGCGCCGCGAAGGAAACGGCTGCGTGCACGCCCGGCACGATCTCGACGATTTTCAGCCCGGCGGGCCTTTCCTGCCGTGCCTTCCCGCGCGCTGATGGTGTCGCTGCGGAGCACCGCGACGTTGGGCCCGAGCCTCGCCGCCGTGGCGCTGGCGGTTGTCCTGTCGCTGACGCCGACGATGGCGCCGGCCCAGCAGGTGAACATCCTCGCTCTCGGGGAAGATGCCCAGCCCCGCGCAGTCCGGCGAGACAACCGAGTCTTCGCGCGCGTCGTCACCGCCCTGAACGACGTCCTGAGCCGCAGCGAGTTCCGTGTCTACGACGAGACCGCGGTCACCGCGGACTTCACCTCGCCGACGCGGACGCTTCGCCGGGACTTCGAACTCGTCGACATCGCCCGCGCCATCTCGCAACCGCCGATCGATGCGCTCCTGATCTTCGACATTCAGGCATCGGCCTCCCGTCCGGCCGACGGATCGTGGCCGGTGCCCCGCGTGATCATCACGGGACGGATCATCCACGTCCAGACGGGGCAGCTTTTCGCCCGCTTCGAGAGCGGCGCGAACGCCAGGCTGGACGCGATCAATCCCGGCTGCGTGCGCGATTGCTTCATCGACCGCATCGGCGACCAGGCTCGCCCCATCGCGGCCGAACTCGCCGAGGAGCTGACGCGCCGGCTGGCGACATTCGTGAGGCCCCCGCGCGTGCGGGAGGTCGCACCCCCCGCGCCACCACAACCGGATTGCGGGCAGCGGCAGGTCATCGAGGTCGAAGTCACGGGCTATCCGCCCGCCGACCTGCCGCGTATCGAGCGTTATCTCGCGGCCTTCGGCTGCTATCTGCGCCACCGCGTGATCGACCTGGAAGCGCAGCGCCAGTCGATCTGGCTCGAGACCGGACTTCCGCCGGCGCGGGTCGCGGAAGACATGGCGGCCGCTGCCGGCTTCTGGCCGACGCCGGGCGCCGTCGCCCTCGACGACAGGCGAATCCGCGTGCAGGCCCGACCATCGCCTGCGCCGCCAGCCGCGCCGGTCATTGATCGGCCGGCAGCCCCGTAGTAGCGTTTTCTGCATTTGCCGTTCCGTCACGTTTCTCGTTGTTTCATCGTTTTCAGGAATTCGATCGATGCTCACCGGATTGCAGAGCCAAGCCGTTTCCCGTCTCCGCCCCATCGTCGTCGTACTGCTCGCAGGCACCTTGCTCGCCGGGTGCGTGGGCACGGGAACCTCCGGAAGGGGCGCCCTCGCAGGGGGGGCGGCCGGGGCGGCGGCCGGCGGACTGATCGGAGGGGCCGCCAACGGACGGGACGGCGCGATCGTCGGGGCGGTCATCGGCGGCGTGCTCGGCGCGGTGATCGGCGACGCCGTCGAGCGGGCCGAGATCGACCGCCAGAGGCAACTGGCCCTGAGGACCGGCCGCTCGTCCTCCCGCGTCATCAAGAACGAGAGCGGCGAAAACATCCGCATCCGCACGGACGTGCGAACCTTTCCCAAGGGTGACGGCAGCGGCCTCTCGTGCCGCGAATCTGCAAGCTTCAGGGAAGGCCAGCAGACCGGTTCCGGCCGCGCCTGCCAGGTGAGACAGGGGGACGGTCGGGTGAGCTGGGAACTCTGACGAGTCTGCTCCGCGCCTCGTCCCGCGCCATGCGCACGTTCGTCGGCCTCCTCCTGTTCCACCTCGTCCTGTCGCTGGCCGCACTGCCGGCGGCGCCTGGGGCTGGCCACGCGCAGGCCCGCGCGGCGCCCGCGCCCGATCCCGCGCGCGACCATCCCGTCCTTCGCGCGGTCCGCGACATCCTGCAAGGCGCGCAGCGCGAGCGCGGTTCCGGCCCGTGCCGTGTCGCTGGCCGGCCGGTGCGCCTGACCGTGCTGCCCTTTTCCCCGAAGAGCGAGGGCGTGACCGAGGCGCAGAAGCGGGTCCTGCTTCTTCAGATCCGCAAGCAGTTCGCGGCCACGGCGCCGTCGGGAGTGAGCGTCAGCGATTACGACGATCTCGTCGGCGGCCGGAACACAGGACGCGCCGAGCTGCTGCGCGCGGTGGACTATGCCGTGACGCCCGTCATCATCCGGGTTCCCGGCGGCGACGTCGCCAACTACCGATTGGCCTTGTCGGCCAGTCATTCGCGCCCGGAATGCGGCGGGCTCCCCGTTGCGTCGGCGGACCTGGGCGACGAGCACGTGGTGGAACCCATCCATCCTCCGGAGACCATGTTCGAGACGGTCGCTCAGCGATTGGTCCTCGACGACGACGGCGATCTGGCCGTCGTCGTGCAGCAGCCGCAGATCGACGGCCGCGGAGCCGACGACGACCAGTGGAAAACGGTGGAGCGGTCCCTGCAACGGGCGCTGCAGGACGCGGTCGACCGATCGCCCGTCATCACCACGTCGGTGCGCCGGATCACCGTGTCGCGGGAGATCGGCGAGCGGAGCAATGGGCGGGACGGGGTGTGGCGCGCCGAAGTGCAGATGTCGCTCATGCCGAACCGGATGCGGGCCATCATCGACGTCGTTCACCCGATCCACAACGCGGTCTCCGACACGGTGTTCGTCGAACCCTCGCGGTTTGTCGCGACCCGGCTGCGCGTCGAGCAGTCCGCGTTTCAGGCCTCTATGGCCCCGGCGTTCCTGCGTGTCGCGGAACAACCGAGCTACGTCCGGGACATGATCGGCCCGCATGAGCGCGAGCGCCTGTTCCTCGTGGAGGCGCGGTCGCGCATGGTCCTGGAGACCGTCGTCGACCCGGCGATGGCGACCGGGCCGTTGTCGCTGACGCTCTCCGGGGAGCACGGCGGGGACGTGGAGGGGCAGACCGTGCGCACGCGGCCGGGGCTGACGCGTTTCGTCGTCGGGCCCGGACGCTACGTCGTCCGGATCCGCCGCCAGGTCGGGGCGCCCGTCGACTACGTCCTCCGCGTGCGCGGCACGACGGGGACGTTGAGCGGAGAACTCGCGGGTCGCTACGTCCAGACCGCCGGGGACTGGATCATCGGCGAGTTCGACGGACCCTACGGTCGCGAATGCTACGCCGCGACGCCCGCGGTCGATTTCGCGCCGGCCGCGGGATGGCGCACGGTCGGTCCGGTCCTGCAATTCCGGACCCTTGACGCGCGACAGGAGCGGGGAAACGCCGCCGCCCTCGACGCGTACGCCGTCGTCGACGTGAAACAGGTTTTCGACGACGCGCGGCATTACGCGAAGGGTTGGCGGCTGCAGGCGCGGATCGGCTATCGCGGGGGCGCGGGCGATGCCATTCCGATCGGCGTCGATGCCGACGGCGCGATCGCCAGCGTCGTCGGTTGTCCGGCCGGGACGTGCCTCGATCGCGAGACGATCCCGCGCCTGACCCGGGGGCAAACGCTGACGATCCAGGGCGTCACGGCGCAGGGCCAGCCGGCCACGGTCACCTATTCCCTGCGCGGCTACACCGCGGCGATGATTGCGCTGGCGGCCCTGTGCGGCAATCCCAACATTGCCGACCGTCTCGTCGCGCGCCGGTGATTTCGACGAGCTCGGACGTCGACTCGCGTGAGACACCCCGCGGAATGCGGGACTGAAAGGCGCGGACTGTGGTGCCGACGTGAACGCCGCAGGCATCGCGCCCTGCCCGGTCCGCACATGGCGCGTCTGCGACGGCAAGGCTTGCGCGGCGGTGCCGGTGTGGTTGACCATGCCGGCGTCGAGCGTCAGCGCCCTCGTGCGCGGCCGGCCGACTAGCCTCCCGCAAGGACTCTCTCCCGCAAGTCCTTTTTCCTGCAAGGATCCACGCCGTGAGCCAGCCGGACATCGCCTTCGACCGCTACTACACCCACGCCGAGATGACCGAGCGACTGCAGGCCCTGGTGGCGGCCCACCCGCATCTCGCCTCGATGCGCTCGCTCGCCAAGAGCTTCCAGGGGCGCGACGTCTGGCTTGTCGAGATCACCAACCCGAAGACGGGGCCGGCGGCCGAGAAGCCGGGCTACTACATCGACGCCCAGATCCACGCCGAGGAACACGCCACGAGCGCCACCGCGCTGTACGCGATCTGGCACCTGCTCACCCGATACGGCAGCGACCCGGAGGTGACGCGGCTCGTCGACCAGCAGGTCTTCTACATCCTGCCGCGCATCAACCCGGACGGGGCGGAACTGTCGCTGCTGCCGCCCTACTACAACTGGTGCGGCAACGGACGCTTCATGCCGGGCTTCGACCGCATCGAGGGCCTGATTCCGGAGGACATGGACGGCGACGGCTACATCGTCTGGATGCGCGTGCGCGACGGCAAGGGCGAGTGGAAGAAGAGCACGGTCGACCCGCGGATCATGGTGCAGCGGCGGCCCGGCGAGGAGGGCGGCGAGTACTATCGCATCTACCCGGAAGGCCGGATCCGCAACTTCGACGGCGTCGACGTGCCGATCGAGATGCCGTTCGACGGCAACATGAACCGCAACTTCCCGACGCACTGGTCGCCGCAGGAGTACGGCGCCGGCGAGCACCCGCTGTCGGAGCCCGAGGCCGCAGCCATGGCGCGCCTCATCCTGGACCACCCCAACATCTGCGGGATGTGCGCTTACCACACGCATGGCGGCATCATCATGCGCCCCAGCATGACCAAGCCCGACAGCGCCATGGGCGCGCGCGACATCGCTCTGTTCAAGGAGATCGGCAAGGTCGGAACCGAGATCACGGGCTATCCCACCGTCTCGATCTACGAGGACTTCACGCCCGACAAGACGAAGATCCGCCGCGGCGGGCTGATGGACTGGACCTACGAGGAGATGGGCATCATCTCCTTCGGCACCGAGCTGTGGGATCTCGAGCGTGAGGCCGGCGTCCAGAAGGTCGGCTACATGAACCTCTACCCGCGCACCGAGGAGATCCAGACGAAGGTCTTCGCCTGGGTGCTGGAGCATGTCGGCGAGAAGGGCTTCCGCGACTGGACCGCCTTCGATCACCCCCAACTCGGCCCGGTCGAGATCGGGGGAATGGTCAACATCTGGTCGTACCGCAACCCGCCCGGCAAGCTGCTGGAGGACATCTGCCGCAAGAACGTGCTGTTCAACCTGCGCCACGCGGCCTGCGCGCCGCGCGTTCAGGTGGACGACCTCACGCTCGAGCCGCTGGGCGCGGACCTCTACAAGGTCCGCGCGGTGGTTGGAAACCACGGGTACCTGCCGACAAACCTGTCCGACGTCGCGCTGGCCAACAAGGTCGCCAAGCCCGTGCGTGCGACCATCGCCGTGACGGGCGGCGAGGTGATCATGAACCCCGAGGCGGCGGAACTCGGCCACCTCGCCGGGCGCAACGAGCGCCAGTATCCATGGTCGCCCTGGGGCCAGCAGTGGACCGCCACGACGAAACCGGTCGAATGGCTCGTTCGAATCCCCGGCGGGCGCGGGACAGTCGAGGTAACGGCCACGTCCGAGAAGGGCGGGACGCACCGGGCATCCATCACGCCCTGACGGCAGGCCGGCTCGCATCGACCTCAAGAAATTGCTGCATGATGCCTGAGCTTGAGCGATGCTTATCCCAGATGAGCCGCGTGATTTGCGCGCGGCCTCCCGGGGGACTCGTGAATGGCATTGACCCGACGGGCAGTTCTGGGCGCGACGGCGTTCTCGCTGCTGCCCGCAGCCGCCTCTGCCGACGTGAACAACCTGCTGGCGCCGCGCTGGTTCGGGCACGCGGAGGTGGAGGAACGGGCGCGACGGCTCGCGCAGCGCCCGCATGAGCCGCCCGGCCGGCGTGTCCCTGCGTCGATCGGCGCGATGGATTTCGACGCCTGGCGCGAGATCCGTTTCAAGCCGGAGGCCTCGCTGTTCGACCGCTCGTCGAACCGCTTCAGGCTGCAGGCATTTCATCTCGGCCACCTGTTCAAGCGGCCGGTCCGCCTGAACCTGGTCAAGGGCGACACCGCCGCGCCCATCGCCTATTCGCCGGCCGATTTCGACTACGGCCAGCACGTCTTCGACCCTCCCCTGCCGCCCGACCTCGGGCATGCTGGATGGCGGATGAACTACCCGCTCAACACGCCGGGCGTGTTCGACGAGCTCATCTCCTTCATCGGCTCCAGCTATTTTCGCGTGCTGGGGCGCGGGCAGGTCTACGGATTGTCGGCGCGCGGCCTGTCGATCGGCACCGGCCGCCTCGACAACAACGAGGAATTCCCGTTCTTCCGCGAGTTCTGGTTCCGGATGCCGGAGGAGGGCGCCGACCCGGCGCAGGACCGGCTGGTCTTCTATGCGCTGCTCGACAGCCCCTCGGTCGCCGGCGCCTATGCCTTCGAGCTTCATCCCGGCGAGGTGTCGCGCATCGACGTCAAGGCGACCCTTTTCGCGCGTCGTCGGATCGACGACATCGGCATCGCGCCGCTCACCTCGATGTATTTCATCGGCGAGAACGACCGGCATTACAACGACCGCAACCGGTATGACGACTACCGGCCCGAGATGCACGATTCCGACGGCCTGCAGCTTCACCTGGCGGACGGGCGCTGGCTGTGGCGACCGCTGCGCAATCCGCAGATCCAGGAGCTGAGCTACTTCCACACCACGGACATCCGCGGCTTCGGCCTGATGCAGCGCGACCGCGTGTTCTCGAACTACCAGGACATCGACCTCGCGTACCAGGCGCGCCCCAGCTACTGGATCGAGCCGAAAGGCGACTGGGGCCCCGGGCGGGTCGAACTCGTGGAGCTGGCGACCCGTGACGAGACCGCCGACAACATCGTCGCGGCGTGGCTGCCGGCCGAGCCGGTGGAGCCGGACCGGCCCGTCACCTTCGCCTACACGCTGCACGCGGGCGCGGACTTCGCGTCGATGCCTCCGCTGGGGCGGGTGCGGCATACGTTCAGCGCGCCCGTCGGCGCGCTGGGCGCGGTGCGCGAGCAGCGCCATCACGGCTCGCGACGCTTCCTGATCGACTTCGCCGGCGGGCCCCTCGATGCCTATGCGAGCAGGCCCGAGGCGCTGCAGGTCCACGTCGTCGCCAAGGGCGGCAGGACCATCCGCTCCTTCCTGACGCCGAACCCACAATTGCCCGGGTTGCGCGCGATCGTCGACGTCAAGGGCATCAACGGCGAGACGATCTTCATGGAAGCCTCGCTGCGCGCCGGCGAGAGGATCCTGACGGAGACCTGGACCTATCGCTGGAAGGTCGAGTAGCGCCCCCAGGGGGTGGCCGCGACGCCCTGCTGCGGCGACATTGCAACGCAGCAAGGACCAGAATCCGGTTCCGCGGCCCCTTGCTTGCCCCTACTCTCGCGGCGAGCCGCGGCGGATCGTTCCGACGGCGGGAACGAGGACGCGATGCAGGGCACGCCCCCCGATGCTCCGACGCTGGAGGACCGCTTCACGCGGACGCAGGGACGAGTCCTGCTGTCGGGCAACCAGGCGCTCGTCCGCCTTGCGCTGATGCAGCGCCAGCGCGACGTCGCGGTGGGGCTCAACACCGCCGGCTTCGTCTCCGGCTATCGTGGTTCGCCGCTGGCGCGCATCGACCGCGAATTCGAGAAGGTGCGCCCGCTGCTCGACGCGCACCACGTCGTGGTGCGGCCGGGGGTCAACGAGGACCTCGCCGCCACCGCCGTCTGGGGCTCGCAGCAGCTCGGCCTGCATCCCGGCGCGCGCTACGACGGCGTCTTCGCCATGTGGTACGGCAAAGGCCCGGGCGTCGACCGCAGCATGGACGCCATCCGTCACGCGCAGGCCTGCGGAACGGACCCGAATGGCGGCGTGCTGCTGCTCGTCGGCGACGACCACGGCGCGGTCTCCTCCACCCTGCCGCACCAGAGCGAGCACAACCTCGTCTCCGCCATGGTGCCCCTGCTGAGCCCCGGCGGCGTCGGAGAATTCCTCGACTACGGCCTGCTCGGCTGGGCCATGAGCCGCTTCTCCGGAGCGTGGATCGGCTTCAAGTGCCAGACCGACATCGTCGAGAGCACGGCCAGCGTGGACGTCGATCCGCTGCGCCCCCGCATCGTCCTGCCCGACCTGCCCGGCTCCCCCGGCGGGCTCGGCATCCGCTGGCCCGACGGGCCGCACGCCATGGAACGCCGTCTCGACCAGAAAATGCTGGCGGTGAAAGCCTTTGCGCGCGCCAACGGCATCGATCGGATCGCCATGGGGGCCGGTCCGGCGCGCGTCGGGGTGATGGCCTCGGGCAAGGCCTGGCTCGATCTCATGGGCGCGCTGGCGCTGCTGGGCATCGACGAGGCGCGGGCGGCGGCCTTGGGGCTGCGGGTCTACAAGGTCGGGCTGGTCTGGCCGCTCGAGCCGGAGGGGCTCGATGCCTTCGTGCAGGGTCTCGACACGGTGCTCGTCGTCGAGGAAAAGCGCGGGCTCATCGAGGAACAGGTCAAGTCGCTCCTGTTCAACCGGCCGGCCGACCGACGCCCCCGGGTCCTCGGCAAGGAGGACCTCGCCGGCGCGCCGCTGCTGCCGGCGTGGGGCGAGATCGGGCCGGCGGGGGTGGCGCGCGCGGTGGCACGCGTGCTCGGCGAGGGCGACGCGCTGCTTGCCGCCCGCATCGCCCGGCTCGACGCGCAGGAGCATGCGCGGCCGGCGCCGGTCGAGGCGGTACGCGAGGCGTATTTCTGCGCCGGATGCCCGCACAGCGTATCCACCCGCCTCCCCGAGGGCAGCCGCGCCTCGACCGGGATCGGCTGCCACATGATGGTGATCGGCCTGCCCGAGCGGGCGACCTCCACCTTCACGCAGATGGGCGGCGAGGGCGTGGCGTGGACCGGCATCGCGCCGTTCACGGACGAGGAGCACCTGTTCGTCAACATGGGCGACGGGACCTATTTCCACTCCGGCCTGCTGGCGATCCGGGCGGCCGTCGCGGCAAAGGTCAACGCGACCTACAAGATCCTGTTCAACGACGCCGTGGCCATGACCGGCGGCCAGCGGCATGACGGCGAGCTCACGGTGCCGGCGCTCGTGCGCCAGTTGCAGGCGGAGGGGCTTGCGCGCGTCGAGGTCGTGGCCGAGGACCCCGACCGGTGGTTCGGCCTGCTGCCGCCGGACGTCGCGCTGAGCCACCGCGACGAACTGGACGGCGTGCAGCGGCGGCTGCGCGAGATCCCGGGCGTGACCGCCATCGTCTACGACCAGCTCTGCGCCGCCGAGAAACGCCGCCGCCGCAAGCGCGGAGCGCTGGACGCGCCGCCGCGCCGCGCCTTCATCAACGACCTCGTCTGCGAGGGCTGCGGGGATTGCTCGGCCGTGTCGAACTGCATCGCCGTCGAGCCCGTCGACACGCCGCTCGGCCGCAAGCGGCAGATCAACCAGTCGAGTTGCAACACCGACCTGTCCTGCATCAAGGGCTTCTGCCCGAGCTTCGTGACGGTGGAGGGCGTCGTCCCGCGCCGCGCGAAGCCGGGGGCGGCGAAGGTCGTGGCGGCGGAGGTGGCGGCCGGGATCCCCGAGCCGGCGCTGCCGGACCTGGACCGGGCCCACACGATGCTTCTCGCGGGCATCGGTGGCACGGGCGTGATCACCGTGAGCGCGATCCTTGCGGAAGCCGCGACGCTGGACGGCAACGCGGTCGTCACGCTCGACCAGACCGGGCTGGCGCAGAAGAACGGCGCGGTACTCTCGCATGTCCGCATCGCGAAGGACCCGCGGGCAATGTCCTCGCCTCGGATCGGCCCCGGCGAGGCCGACGTGATCCTCGGCTTCGACCTCGTGACGGCGGCCGGGGCGACGGCGGTGGCCGCGGCGGCTGCGGGCCGGACGCGTGCGGTGGTGGACCGGCACGTCGTGCCGACGGCCGCCTTCGTGAAGAACAACGCGGTCGACCTGCGCGCCGAAAGCCTGCTGCGCACGCTGCGCCGGGCGGTCGACGGCGAGCCGGCGGGGATCGACGCCACCGGCCTCGCCGCGGACCTGCTGGGCGACGCCATCGGCGCCAACATGATGCTGCTGGGCTATGCGTGGCAGTGCGGGCTCGTGCCCGTGACCCTCGCCTCCCTCGACGCGGCGATCGGCCTGAACGGCGTCGCCGTGGGCATGAACCGCGCCGCCTTCGCGCTCGGCCGGCTGGCCGCGCACGACCCGGCCTCGCCGCGCCTGCGCCGCGCGGGGGACGCGGACGCCCTCGCCGCCGAGACGTTCGAAGATCGGCAGGCGCGCCGCGAGGCCTTCCTGAAGGACTACCAGGACGCCGCCTACGCCGCCCGCTTCGCCGCGCTGGTGCGCCGGGCCGCCGAGGCCGAGGAGGTTCGGACGTCGGGGCGCGCCGCCTTCGCCGAGGCCGTGTCGGCCGGCGCCTTCAAGCTGATGGCCTACAAGGACGAGTACGAGGTGGCGCGGCTCTACGAGCACGAGGCCTTCCGCGCGAAGCTTGACGCGACCTTCGAGGGCAAGGCGACGATCCGGGTTCACCTCGCGCCGCCTCTGCTGTCGCGCACCGACCCGCGGACGGGCCATCCGCAAAAGATCGCCTTCGGTCCCTGGATCCTGCCGGCCTTCCGGCTGCTGGCGCGGCTCAGGGGCCTTCGCGGCACGCGGTTCGACCTCTTCGGCCGCACGGCGGAGCGTCGCATGGAGCGCCGCATGGTCGCTGACTACGCGGCGCTCGTCGGGCGTTTATGCGAAGGTCTCGGGCCGGACAACCACGCAACCGCCGTCGCGCTGGCGGAGCTGCCGCTGGAGATCCGCGGCTTCGGCCATGTCAAGCACGCGGCGATCGAGGCCGCCGCGAAGAAGCGGGACACGCTGCTCGCGGCCTGGCATGACGCGAACGCCGCCGCCCCTGCGCCCGCGGCCCGCGCCGTCAGAAGCGGTGGATCCTGAGGCCCAGTACCTTCTCGATGACGACGACCACGGCGATCGTCATCGCGATCGACACCGACGACACGGCAGCGGCCTCCGGCGTGAAGTTGGTGCGCAGGTAATCGAAGAGCTGGATCGGCAGCGTCGACGTGCCGATGCCCTTCAACAGGAACGAGATGGTGAAGGTGTCGAACGAGATGATGAAGGCGAACAGCGCGCCGCCGATGACCCCCGGCTTGATGAGCGGCAGCATGATCCTGCGGAAACGCGCGTAGCGGCCCGCGCCGAGGCTGCGGGCGGCGAGGTCGAGCGCCGGGTCGAAGCTCTCCAGCGAGGCGACCACGTTCATGAACACGAAGGGCAGCGTGATGACCACGTGGCCGATGACCATGCCGGCCATGGTCCGCGTGCCCATGCCGACGGCGTAGAAGAAGAACAGCAGGGCGATCGCCGTCAGGACCTCGGGCAGCAGCAGCGGCGCGAGCATGGCGACGCGGACCGTGTCCTTCATGCGCCCGGCATGGCGGACCGCATAGATCGCCGCCGCCGTGCCGATCACGGTGGAGATGCAGGCCGTCAGCGCCGCCACCCACAGCGAGGTGCGGATGGCGCGCATGAACACCTCGTTCTCGAAGAACACGACGTACCAGCGCAGCGACAGCCCCTGCGGCGGGAAGGTGAGGAAGTTCCCCGCGTTGAAGGAGGCGGCGACGACGACAAAGATCGGCGCCAGCAGGAAGGCGTAGACGATGAGGCAGTAGCCGGTGAAGAGCCGCGACAGCATCACGCCACCTTCCACCGCATGCGCGTGAGGCGCGCGAAGACGATCACGCAGGTCGCCCCCACCACGGAGAGCACCAGCGCCAGCGCCGAGCCGAACGGCCACTGGAACGTGTCGATGAGGGCGTCGACGACGGTGACCGCCATGGTCTTCACGCGCAGGCCGCCGATGAGGGCCGGCGTGACATAGGCGCTGATGGCCAGCACGAAGACGAGGATCGATCCGGTCTGGATGCCCGGACGCGCCAGCGGCAGCAGCACGCGGCGGAACGCCACCGCCCGGCTCGCCCCCAGCGAGCGCGCCGCCGCCTCGAGAGAGGGGTCGATGCCCTGGATGGCGCTCATGATCGGCAGCACCATGAAGGGCAGCAGCACATGGGTGAGCGCGATGCAGATGCCGAGCCCATTATACATCAGCGGCAACGGCCCGTCGGTGACGCCCCAGCCCATCAGGGTGCGGTTGATGACGCCGTTGTTGCCGAGCAGGACCGTCCAGCCGTAGCTGCGGATGACGATGCCCACGAGCAGCGGCGCGAGCACGATGCTGTAGTAGAGCGGCCGCAGGCGGCTCTCGCCGCGCGCGAGCTGCCACGCGACAGGGAAGCCGATGAGAAGGCAGGACAGCGTGACGACGAATCCGATCCACAGGGTGTTGAGCACCTGCAGCATGTAGAAACTGTCGGAGAAGAACTTCCGGTAGTTGGCCAGCGTGAAGCCGACGCCATAGGGCGCCCCCTCGCCGGGCGGCCGGAAGCTCATGATCACGATGTTGACGTAGGGGATCACCAGGAACACGAGCAGCACGAGGGCCGCCGGCGCGATGAGCAGGAGCGTCGCGCTGCGGCGCTTGCCGGTCGCCATCGTCAGTCCCCCAGCGGCCACAGGCGGGCGGCGTCGGCGTGCACGCCGACCTCGGCGCCCGGCTCGAACTGCGTCGTGGGGAAGGTCTGCGCGTGGATGACCGTGCCGTCCGCCATGGCGACGCGGTAGTCGACGAGGTTGCCCCCATAGTGCCGCGACACGACCCGGCCCTGCCAGCCCGCGCCGGCCGGCGGGACGAGCGACACCGCCTCCGGCCGCAGCGCCAGCGCGACGCGAGCCCCGGGGGTGGCCGCGCCGATGCGGGGCGCCTCGATCGTGCCGAAGGGCAGGCGCACGTGCCCGCCCTCGCCGGACGCCGTCTCGACGACTCCCTCGATCACGTTCACCTGGCCGACGAAGCCCGCCACCTGGCGGGTCGCGGGGCGGTCGTAGATGTCGGCGGGCGCGCCCGTCTGAGCGATCCGGCCGCCGAACATGACGACCACCCGGTCCGACATGCTCAGCGCCTCCGCCTGGTCGTGGGTGACGTAGACGGTGGTGATGCCGACGCGGCGCTGGATGTCGCGGATGAAGACGCGCATCTCCTCGCGCAGCTTGGCGTCGAGATTGGCGAGCGGCTCGTCGAGCAGAAGGATGCGCGGCTCGATGACGATCGCGCGGGCGAGCGCCACACGCTGCTGCTGGCCCCCGGAGAGCTGGCTCGGGTAGCGCTCCGTCATCGTCCCGAGCTGCACCATGTCGAGCACGCGGGCGATGCGGGTCCTGATCTCGGCGGCCGGGATCTTCCGCATCTCCAGCCCGAAGGCGAGGTTCTGCGCGACGGTCATGTGCGGGAACAGCGCGTAGTTCTGGAACACCATGCCGATGTCGCGCTTCTCGGCCGGGACGCGGCTGACGTCCGAGCCGTCGAAGGCGATGACGCCGGAATCGGCGTCCTCGAAGCCGGCGATCATGCGCAGCGTGGTCGTCTTGCCGCATCCGGAGGGGCCGAGCAGCGAGACGAACTCGCCGTGGCCGATGGTGAGCGACAGGGCGTCGACGACGGGTCCCGCACCGAAGCTCTTGGTGAGGTGCGATATCCTGACCTCGGTCATGCGCGGGGGGTCTCGGCGAGCCTGCGGGATGTCATGCGGGGGGTGTCATGCAAAGGAGAGGCCTCCCGCCCTGCGCGGACGGGAGGCCGGCCGTGATAGGCGCGTCAGCTGAAGGTCTTCGCCCAGCGCTCGGCGAGCTCGCCCTGGTTCTTGTTCACGAAGTCCCAGTCCCAGGTGAGGATCTTCGCCATGTCGGCGCCGGAGATGGGAACGGCCTTCTTCAGGTCGTCGGGCACCATGACCTTCTGGTTGGTCGGCGAGATGAAGAACTCCCGCATCATCAGCGTCTGAATCTCGGGCGAGAGGATGAAGTTGGCGTACTGGTAGGCCAGCTCCTTCTCAGGGCCGTTCGCCAGGATGTTGAGCGTCTGGTCGAACATGATCATCCCCTCCTCGGGGACGACGTAGTCGACCGGCAGGCCCTGCGAGCGCAGGCGGGCGATCTCGGCGAAATCGAAGGGCGCGACCACGATCTCGCCCGCCGACAGAGCGGTGGAGAGGTTGAAGTCCACCTGGATGACGCGGCCGAGCTTCGCCAGCGCGGCAAAGCCGGCGTCGACGTCGTACTGGTCCTTGCCCCAGATCTTGGAAGCGAGCAGCAGCTCCATCTTCCCGGCGCTGTTGGCGAAGTTGTAGAGGCCGATGCGGCCCTTGAACTCCGGGTTGTTCCAGAGGTCCTTCCACGCCTTCGGCGGGGTCTTCACGAGATCGGTGCGGTAGCCGATGCCGATCGGCGAGACGGCGGCGATGGCGCCGAAGCCGTCGGTGGTCTTGGCCAGCGGATAGAGATCCGCGTAGTTCGGCACCTTGCTCAGGTCGAGCTTCTCGAAGAAGCCCTCCTTGCGCAGCGCCGACGCAAAGACCTCGTTGGTCATGACGATGGAATAGGGCGGCGCCTTGACGCCGGCGGCGCGCAGGTTCGCGCCGAAGACGCGGCCGTTGCCGACCTCGAAGGTGACCGTGGCGCCCGACGCCTTGGCGAAGTTCGGGCCGATGGTCTTGCGCCAGAACTGCTCCCATACGCCGCCCAGCGTCGGGATGATCAGCGTCTTGCCCTGGGCGAAGGCGGACCCGCCGCCGGCGCCCGCCGCCATGAGGCCGGCCAGGCCGGCCAGCGCCTGTCGTCTGTCGATCGCAGTCATTGTGCTCCCCTCCGTCGTCGATCGGCGAATGTGCTTCGCCCGTGGCTGGAGCCGACGGACCGGGCGTCCGGGCCGGCGGCGTTCGGTCCCGTCGCGCCCGGCTAGCCCGCGAAGGCCTGCCTGGTCTTCAGCGCGATGTAGTCGGCGTAGGTGATCGGCGCGTAGCGCGCCGGCTGGCCGGGCGTCTCGAACTGCGGCAGGCACGCGATCAGCGTGTCGGCGTTCGGGTTGAGGAAGAAGGGGATGGACTGGCGGCGCGACGAGCCGCCGCCGTCGCGCGGAGGGTTGGCCACGCGGTGCGGGGTCGAGACCCAGGCGTCGTTGGTCCAGCGCATGAAAGCGTCGCCGATGTTGACGACGAAAGCGCCGTCGATGGCGGGGGCGTCGAGCCATACCCCGTCGCGGCGCTGCACCTGCAGGCCGCCGCTGGAGGCCTCCGAGCGCAGGATCGTCATGAAGCCGTAGTCGGTGTGGACGCCCGCACGCATCTGGCCGGGGAGCGGATCGACCTTCTGCTCGGGATAGTTGATCACCCGCAGCGCCGACTTGTGGTGCGTGAAGGCCGGCTCGAAGTGATCCTCGGCGAGCCCGATGGCGCGGCAGAACATGCCGCGCAGCACGCGGGCCAGCGCCTCCATCTCACGGAAATAGACCTCGAAGGCCTCGTGCAGGCCCTCGGGCCGCGCAGGCCAGGCGCTGCCGGGCAGGCGCGGGCCGAAATTCAGGCTTTCCTTGTAGTCGCCGGGCGTCTTCAGGCCGAGCGTGGCGGCCAGAGCCTCCTGCGCCAGCGGCGCGAAGGCGACGCCGCCCGTCACGTCCGTGCCGCCGCCATGGGCGCGCTTGTAGTCCTCGGGCAGGTCGAAGAAGGCGCGGGCCAGCGCGTAGAGGCGGTCCGTCGCCTCGACCGACACGCCGTGGCCGGTGACGAGGAAGAACCCCGTGTCGCGGCACGCCGCCTCGACCGCCTTCACCGTCGACCCGGCGCCGGCCTCGCCGCGGCGGAACGGGCCGATGTCGACGACGGGGATGTCGGCGCTCATGCGCCTGCCTCGCGGCTGACCGCGCATCGGGACGGGATAACGGGGGATCGCCGCACGGATTTCACCTGCTGTCGCGCACGCCGCTGGGGACGCCCGGGAGGTCGGACTCCACCCCGAACCCCCGCCAGGCGGCGCGCGCCGCAGGCCGTGTTCGATCGCGAATGTCCTCATCCCTGCGGGAAGGCTAGCCGTGTCAACTATTGTTGACAAGGACGATTGTTGTTGCCCTTATCCCCTCAACGGGATCGTTTCGCATGGCTTCGCCAGAACTCGGCCAACAGGAACGCGCGGTGCTGGACGCCATCGTGGCGAACCCCTTCGCGGGCCAGCAGGAGATCGCCGACGCGCTGGGCCTCGCCCGCTCCACGGTCGCCGCCCACATCGTCTCGCTGATGCAGAAGGGGCAGATCCTGGGCCGCGGTTACGTGCTGCCAGAGGCCCGGCGGGTGGTATGCGTCGGCGGCGCGACGCTCGACCGGAAGTATTGCGCGCCCGTGCCGGTCATGCCGCACACATCGAACCCCGTCACCGGCTTCCGCGCCTTCGGCGGCGTGGCGCGCAACGTGGCGGAGAACCTCGCCTGCCTGACGGCGGACGTCGGCCTTGTCTCGATCGTCGGCGACGACGAGGACGGGCGGGCACTGCTCGAGCATCTGCGCGCCGTCGGCGTCGACGCCTCGGGCGTCGTCACGGCGCGCGGTCGCCGCACGGCCGAATACGTCGCGGTGCTCGGCCCCGACAACGACCTCGTCCTCGGCCTGGCCGACATGGACGTCTTCGACCTCATCGGCATCGCCGACATCGAGCGGGCCTGGCCGCAGATCGCCTCGGCGAGCTGGGTGTTCGTGGACTGCAACCTCTCCGCCGAGGTCATCGCCTACATCCTGGCGCGCAAGCACGCGGCGCGGTTCCGGCTGGCGGCGAACGCGGTGTCCTCGCCCAAGGCCCTGCGCCTGCCGGCCGACCACGCCGGCATCGACCTGCTGTTCCTCAACCACGACGAGGCGACGGCGGTGCTCGGCGCAGCGCACGAGCCGCGCGCGGCGGCCGCCGCGGTGCGCGGGCGCGGCGCGGGCGCCGTTGTGATGACCCACGGCAGCGCCGGCGCCTTCGTCGCCACAGGCGACGGCGTGGTCGACTGCGCCGGCGTGCGCGCCGTGCCGGTCGACGTGACCGGGGCCGGCGACGCGCTGATCGCGGGCACGCTATCGCGCCTGCTCGCCGGCGAGGGCCTCGTCGAGGCCGTGCGCATCGGAACCGTGCTGGCCGCGCTGACGACCGAGAGCCGCGCGACCGTCCACCCCGAACTGTCCCCGCGGCTGCTGGAGGCCGCGATGGAGCGGGTTCCCGCCACCGCCTGACACCGCCCGCACCGCCCGCCGCCATCGCCAGACCACCGGAGCCGCCGCCATGACCTACGAGACGATCCTGCTCGACAAGGACCCGCAAGACGCGTTCGCGGTGCTCACGCTCAACCGCCCCGAGAAGCTCAACGCCATCGACAAGACGGTGATCCGGGAGATCGTGCACGCGGTGAAGTCCAGCTCGGCCGACCCGGCTGTCAACGCGCTGGTGATCCGCGGCGCGGGCCGCGCCTTCTCCTCCGGCTATGACCTGCAGGGCGGCGACTTCGACGTCGACGTCGAGTTCTGGCGCGACGACATGACCGAGAACGCGGAGGCGTGGCTTGAGATCTACCGCGCGCCGATTCCGGTGCTCGCCTCCGTCCACGGCTATGCGCTGGCGGGAGCGCTGGAGCTGATGATGTGCTGCGACCTTGCCATCGTCGCCGACACGGCGCGCTTCGGCGAGCCCGAGGTGCGGCACAACTCCGGCCCGCCGACGCTCATGATGCCCTGGCTCCTCGCCAGCCGCGACGTGCGCTGGCTCATGTACACGGGTGACCTGGTCGATGCGCAGGAGGCGCTGCGCATGCACCTCGTCAACAAGGTGGTGCCGGCGGCGGAGCTGGAGGCGGCGACCCTGAAGCTCGCCCGCAAGCTGGCGCGCATGCCTGCGCCCGCCATCAAGTTCGCGAAGGCCTCGCTCAACCAGCAGCAGATGATCGCGGGGCTGCGCAGCTCCTTCGACTACAATGTCGAGGCGATGGCGGCGCTGCACACCTCGACCAAGGGACGCGAGTGGATGGCCAAGCTCGCCAAGATGTCGCTCAAGGAATACCTCGCCTTCCGCGACGCGCCGTTCAAGGACCTCGACTGAGCCTCGCCGCCATGGACGGCGGCCGCGACGACGCGCTCGAGCGGTTGATCCGGGCCCGCTCGGTCGCCATCGTGGGCGCGTCGGAACGCCCCGGCGCCTCGGGCGGGTTCGTCATGCGCAACCTGCTGGCGCAGGGCTATCGCGGCCACATCGTGCCGGTGCATCGCTCCGCCCCGACAGTCTTCGGCCTTCCCGCCGTCGCGCGGCTCGCCGACATGGACGACCTGCCCGACGCGGTGCTGGTGGGCCTGCCGGCGGACGACGTCGCGCCGGTGCTGGACGAGGCCGGCTCGCTCGGCATCCGCGCCGCCGTGGTGCTGGCGAGCGGCTTCGCCGAGACAGGACCGGCCGGCGTTGCCCGGCAGGAGCGGCTGCGCGCGGTCGCGCAACGGCACGGCATGGTCGTGTGCGGGCCCAACTGTCTCGGCCTGTTCGAGACACGGGCCGGGCTCGCGCTCTACAGCTCGCGGATCGCGCCGATGCGCGTCGGCGGGGTGGCCGTGCTCTCCCACTCCGGCGCGCTGGCCATCGCGCTGGCGCAGTCGGGGCGGGTCGGCGTCAGCCTGCTCGTATCCGCCGGCAATGCGGCGGTGACCGACATCCCCGACTATCTCCGCTACACGGCGGCCGATCCCGCGACGACGGTCGCCATCGTCGTCGTGGAGGGCATCGCCGATCCCGCCGCCTTCGCGGGCGGCGTGGCGGCGATGCACGCCGCGGGCAAGCCGGTGGTGGTTCTGCGGGCCGGGCGATCCGAGCGCGGCGCGCGGGCGAGCGCGGCCCACACCGGGGCGCTGGCGGGCTCCAACGAGGCTTTCGTGGCCTTCTTCGATCGGATCGGGGCGATTCCCGTCCCGGATCTCGAGGGCGCGCTGCAGGCGGCATCCCTCCTGTCCGCGCCCGCGATCCGCGCCGCCGGGCCGCCGCGCACGCGCGGGATCGCCTTCGTCGGGGTCAGCGGCGGGGGGATGGCCCATGCCAGCGACCTCGCGGCCGAGGCCGGCCTCGACCTGCCGGAACTCGCCCCGGCGACGACGGAGCGGCTGCGCGCGATGCTGCCCGCCTTCGCGACACCGCAGAACCCGCTCGACCTCACCGGAATCGTCTTCGGCGATCCCGCCGTCTACGCCGCCGCCCTCGCCGCGCTGGCCGCCGACCCGGCCATCGACGCGATCTGCGCGATCCAGGACGTGCCGGCAGGGCTCGATGCCGAGGGCGCAGGCGAATATGCGGGGATCGCGGGCGCGCTGGCCGCCTTCTCCGGCACGGCGGCCGTTCCGCTCGTCGTGCTGTCGCACCTCGCCACGATGCACGACACCATCGCTGCGCGGCTGACGGCCGCCGGCGTCCCGCTGGTTCACGGGGGCCGCGCCGGGCTCGCGGCGCTGAAGGCGCTCGTCGACCCGCCCGGCCCAGCCGACGCCGGTGCCGCGCCCGCCGTCGACCCCCTGCCCGCCTGGGTCGAGCGGCTGCGGCAGGGACCGCTGGGCGAGCGCGACGCGAAGCTCTTCCTCGCGGCGCACGGACTGCCCGTCACGCGGGAGGGCGCCGCCGCGACCGCCGACGAGGCTGCGGCGCTGGCAGGAAACATCGGCTTTCCCGTCGCCCTGAAGGTCGATTCGCCCGACATCCCGCACAAGACCGAGGCCGGCGGCGTCCGCCTGGGCCTGGCCGACGCGTCGGCGGTACGCGAGGCCTTCGACGCCATCCTGCACGACGCCCGCCGCCACGCGCCGCAGGCCCGCATCGACGGGGTGCTGGTGCAGGAGATGGTGACGGGAGGCGTCGAGGCGCTCGTCGGCACGACCCGCGACACGACCTTCGGCCCCATGGTGCTCGTCGGCGCGGGCGGCATCCTCGTCGAGCTTTTGCGGGACGGCCGCGTCGGGCTGCTGCCGCTGGGCGAGGCCGGCGCGAGATCCCTGATCGAGGGCACGCGCCTGGCGGCCCTGCTGGAGGGATGGCGCGGCGCGCCGGCCTGCGACATGGACGCGCTGGTCGACCTCGTCGTGCAGCTGGGCGCGGTCGCGTCCGCCTATCGCGATGGGATCGAGGCGATCGACCTCAACCCCGTCATCGTCCTGCCGCACGGGCGCGGCGTGCGGATCGTCGATGCGCTCGTCCTGCCCCGGCAGGCCGACACGGCCGCGCCGGGCGGCTGACGTCACCGCAGCGGCGCGCCGCGTCCGCTCCCGCTTGCACCGGCTCGTGGCTCCGGCTAAATCTCTCCCCGCTCACGGGGTGCTCCAAGAGAGCTGAGAGGCGATGGTCGCCAACCCGACGAACCTGATCCGGGTCATGCCGGCGGAGGGACTGAGGATGAAGAACCAAATCGCCACGATTCTGTCCGTTGCCACGCGCCTGTCGCGCGGCCTGCTCGCGTCGCTCGTCGTCGGCGGCGCGCTCGTCGCCCCGGCGGCGGCGCAGGACAAGCCGACGCTGACCGTGCACACCTACTCGTCCTTCGTCGGGAAGTACGGGCCGGGCAAGGCGCTCAAGGAGCGCTTCGAGGAGACCTGCGGCTGCACGCTGGCGTGGCTGACCTCCGACGACTCCGGCGGCATCCTGTCGCGCATGAAGCTCGACGGCGAAAGCTCGCGCGCCGACGTCGTGCTCGGGCTCGACGCGAACCTCGCCGGCGAGGCCGAGGCCACCGGGCTGCTCGCGCCGCACGGGCGCTCCCTGCCTGCGCTCGACATGCCGGTGGCGTGGTCGAGCCGGACCTTCGTTCCCTTCGACTGGGGCTACCTCGCCTTCGTCTACGACGAGACGAAGCTGAAGACCCCGCCGCAGAGCCTGCGCGCCCTGGTCGACGACCCGTCCGGCCCGCGCATCATCGTGCAGGACCCGCGCACGAGCGCGCCCGGGCTCGGCTTCCTGTTGTGGATGAAGGAGGTCTACGGCGACCAGGCCGGCCCGGCCTGGACCAAGCTGCGGCCACGCATCGTCACCTTCACCAAAGGCTGGTCGGAGGCCTACGGCCTGTTCCTGAAGGGCGAGGCGGACATGGTGCTGAGCTACACCACCTCGCCCGCCTACCACATCGCGGCCGAGAAGAAGACGCAGTACAAGGCGGTCGCCTTCGCCGAGGGCAACTACCTCCATGTCGAACTCGCCGCCGCCATGCGGACCGCGAAGCAGCCCGAGCTGGCCGCAAAGTTCATCGACTTCGTGCTCTCCGAGCGGTTCCAGGAGCTGATGCCGGAGGGGAACTGGATGTACCCGGTCAAGACGCCCGCCGCCGGCCTGCCGGCCTCCTTCGCCAACCTCGCCAAGCCGGCGAAGGGACTGCTCATCGACTTTGCGAAGGTGCGCGACGGCCGTCGCGGCTGGATCGACGAGTGGCTGGCGGCGCCGGCGCGCTAGGCCCTTACCGGCGGCCATCGCGCTGAACGGCGCGGACCCGGCCATGCGCCTCGCCGGCCTCGCAGCCTCGGCGCTCGTGGTCGGCGTGGTCTTCGTCGCCCTGTGGGGCCTCGTGCGGGCCGGCGAGGGGATCGACACGGCCGTCCTCGCCAGCCCTTATCTGCACCGCATCATCCGGTTCTCGCTGCTGCAGGCCGGCCTCTCGACCGTGCTGTCCCTGCTGCTGGGAGCGGCGCTCGCGCTCGCGCTGCTGCGCCGGCAGGCTTTTCCCGGCCGGGGCGCCCTGCTCGGGCTGCTGGCGACGGCGACGGTGCTGCCGGCGGTGGTCGTGGTGTTTGCCGTCGTCGCCGTGTTCGGCCGGTCGGGCTGGCTCGGCAGCGCGCTCGCGGCCCTCGGGTGGGACGCCGGCTCATGGCTCTACGGCCTGCCCGGCATCCTGATCGCCCACGTCTTCCTCAACGCGCCGTTCTGCGCGCGGGTGTACCTGCGGGCGCTGGAGGCGCAGCCGCCGGAATCGTGGCGGCTCGCCGCCCATCTCGGCCTGACGCCGGCGGCGACGTTCCGATGCCTCGACGCACCGGTGCTGGCGCGCGAGACGCCGGCGCTGGCGACGCTGGTCTTCCTGCTCTGCTTCACGAGTTTCGCGGTGGTGCTGGCGCTGGGCGGAGGGCCGGACCGGGCGACGCTCGAGGTGGCGATCTACGAGGCCCTCCGCCTCGACGCCGACTTCGGCCGCGCCGCCCTGCTCTCGGCCCTGCAACTCGGGCTCGGCGGCCTGCTGGCCGCCGCCTTCGTGCTGGCGTCCCGGCGCGGCGGGGAGAGCGCCGGCGCCAATCGCCACGCGCTGCGGCCCGACCTGGCCTCGCCGGCCCTGAGGACGATCGACGGTGTCGTGCTCGCCATCGCGCTCGCCTTTCTTGCCCCGCCGGTCGCCTCGATCCTCGCCGGGTTCGCGGCGGTGTCGAGCCTGCTGCAGGCCGACGTCCTGCGCGCCGCCGGGACGAGCGTCGCCATCGCGGCGGCCGCCGCCGTGACGGCGGTGGGACTGGCGCTCGCGCTGGCGCTGTCGGCGCGCGACCTGCGGACGCGCCGGCGGCGGCCGCGGGCCGCGGGTCTCTACGCCGGGATCGCCTTCGCGCCGCTGGCGCTGCCGCCCTTCACGCTGGTAGCCGGGCTCTACGTGGTGCTGCGCGGGCATGTCGACGCGTCGACCATGGGGGTGCCGATGGTGGTGGTCGTCAACGCGCTCATGGCGCTGCCCTTCGCCATGCGCCTGCTTGAGCCGCCGCTCGCCCTCGCGCAGGAGCGCCACGGCCGGCTGGCGGACAGTCTCGGCATCGATGGGATCGGCCGGCTGCGCCTTGTCGACTGGCCGCTGCTGCGTGGGTCGCTCTTCGGCGCACTGGCGACCGCGGCGGCGCTCTCGATGGGCGATCTCGGCGTGATCGCCTTCTTCGGCGGGAGCGAGTTGACGACGCTGCCGCTGCTCCTCTACCAGCGCCTCGGCGCCTACCGGATGGAGGAGGCGGCGGCGGTGGCCATGTTGCTGACCGCGGTGGTGTTTGCCCTCGCCCTCATCGCCCAGACAGGGAGAGACGCGGATGCTCGCGCTGCGTGACGTCCTCGTCTCCTACCCCGGCTTCGACTGCCGCTACACGCTCGACGTGCCGCGCGGCAGTCTGTGCGCCCTCGTCGGCCCCTCGGGCGG
Organism: Hyphomicrobiales bacterium; assembly: GCA_027489275.1. GTDB lineage: Bacteria > Pseudomonadota > Alphaproteobacteria > Rhizobiales > Beijerinckiaceae > Alsobacter. Next base: position 4,004 of record JAIYAB010000215.1, on the reverse strand, counting down.
CGGCAAGACGACGCTGCTCTCCGCCATCGCGGGCTTCGAGCCCGTCGCGGCGGGGAGCATGACCTTCGATGGCGTCGACCTGCTGCCGCTCGCCCCGGCGCGGCGGCCGGTCTCGATGCTGTTCCAGGACTGGAACCTGTTTCCCCATCTCGACGCCGCCGCCAATGTGGGGCTCGGCATCCGGCCCGACCTGCGCCTGTCGCCGGCCGACCGCGAGGCCGTCGCGTCGGTCCTCGCGCGCGTCGGGCTCGCCGGCATGGACGGCCGCAGGCCGGCCGATCTCTCCGGCGGCGAACGCCAGCGTGTCGCGCTGGCCCGGGCGCTGGTGATGCGCCGCCCGCTGATGCTCCTCGACGAAGCCTTCGCGGCCCTCGACCCTGGCCTGCGCCGCGACATGCTCGACCTCGTCGACGCGCTGCGCCGCGAGCACGGCCTGACTGTGCTGATGTCGATCCACACGCCCGACGACGTCGCCGGGCTCGCCGATTCCATGGCCTTCGTGGCGGAAGGGCGGATCCGGGCGGCAGGACCGCCTGCGGCGATCCTGGGCTCGGACGATCCGCTCGTCGTCCGCTTTCTCGGGCGTCGGGCTTCCGGCGCCGCCGTCAGTGCGCCATGAACACCGGCAGGCGGGCGTGGGCCAGGACGTGGCTCGTCGCGCCGCCGAAGATCATCTGCCGCAGGCGGCTCTGGGTGTAGGCGCCCTTGATGAGCAGGTCCGCACCGACGCTGTCGCAATGGGCGAGAATCATCTCGCCCGTGGTGCGGCCCTTGCCGGACACGGTGATCTCCTCCGCCTTCACGCCGTCGAGCCGCAGCAGCCGCGCCAGGTCGGCGCCGCTCGGTCCGGGGACGGAACCGCCCTCGACCGTGAGGACGTGCACGGCCTTGGCCCGTTGCAGGAGCTGCATGCCGAGGCCGATGCAGCGCGCGGTCTCGGTGCTGCTGTTCCAGGCGATGACGACCGTCTCGCCGATGGCGCCGCCCTGGAAGTCGGGCGGGGCGATCAGCAAGGGTCGGCCGCTCTCGAAGACGATCGTCTCCAGCAGGGAGAGCCGGGGTCCGGCGGCGCTCGCCGAGGGGCGGCCGACGACGGTGATGTCGAAGATGCGCGCCCGGGCGGCGACGGCCCCGTCGCCGAGCAGCGGCGCCTCGTGCCAGCCATAGGAGGGTCCCTCGCCGAGGCCGGTGTGCACCGGGATCCCCGCGCGCCCGATGGCGGCGACGAAGGCGTCGCGCGCGTCCCGCGCGATGTCGCCCATGCTGCGCTGCTGCGGCGGCCACAGCGGCACCATCTCGCCGACGATGTAGTTGTCGAGCACGGGAAGCGTCGCCGCGCCCTCGACATAGCTGCCGAGCTGCCGGGCGAAAAGGATTCCGGCGTCGAAGATCGGCCTGGAGATTTCCGGATCGTCGATCGGAACGAATACGGCCTTCATGATCGACCTCCCATGATGCGATGCACAATCAGGATAGCACCGCCCGGGGAAGGTGGAAGGGGCTACCGCGTGGTCAAGCTCGCGGTGATCTGTGTCAGGGGTGAGGCGGCATCGGCGAGAACGCTGCGGAAGGCCTGCGTCGCGGCGAGAACATAGATGGCCACGGTGAGGACGTTGAGCAGCCGACGTGTCGTTCGCAACCGCGGCTCGGCGGTATTGCCGTTCATCATGTCGACAGCCCTCCTTCGTCGTGCGGCGACTGTCTGAAATCGTTGCAGCGCTTTCCAGATGGTGGGAAACCGTAGGGAAGTTTCCGGAGGGGCGCTTGCCCGCCTTCTCCCGCAACGGTTGTCCCGACGGGGCAAGAAGGTCTTCGGAGGAGCAGGATGCGACACGTTCTGACCGGCTTCATCGCCGGGTTCCTCGCCGTGCTCACGGCGCACCAGGCCGTCATCGCGGCGGGCGGCGCGCTCGGCCTGCTGCCCGGCGCGACGGGCTGGTCGACGCGGCCGGTGCCTCCGCTGGGCATCCCGCAGGTGCTGTCGCTGGCGTTCTGGGGCGGCGTGTGGGGCATCCCGCTGGCGTGGCTCGCCGGCCGGATGGGCCAGGGCTGGATGCGATGGGCGGTCCCGGCCGTGCTCTTCGGTCTCGCGACCACCCTCGTCGGCTGGTACGTCGTCGGTCCGCTCAAGGGACGTCCGCCGGCGGACCTTTCGGCCGCGCGCCTGGCGACCGGCCTCGTCATCAACGGCACGTGGGCGCTCGGCGCCCTCGCGATCCTCGCCCTGCTGCGCCGGACCGGACGCTGAACGTCAGCTCGTCTGCTCGCAGCGGTGCCAAAGGTCGACCGGCTGGTCGCCGCCGCCGGAGCGGATCTGGTTCTCGTGCAGCAACTGCAGGACCACGGTGGCGCCGGGCGCGGCCTCTCCCTCAGGCGCCGCGTAGGTGAAGGAGTGGCGCGCGTAGCGCCCCTCGATCTTGCGGCCGCCCGGGGTGACGATGGAGGTGCCGGCGATCTGCATTTGGCGCGTGCCGGCGGCGTTGCACCAGTTGCCGTCGATCGAGTCGGCGACGGCCGGCCCCATGGATGCGGCCAGGCCGAGCAGGGCAAGGGCGGCGATCGTCGTGACGGGCTTCATGGGCAGGTCTCCGGCATGGCCCCGCCCGCCGATGCCAGGGCGATGGGCTGAGAGCGCCCCTCGCCCGCAGCCGGCGGCGCGAGCCAGTGATCGAGAAACGCGTCGAGAAACCGGCGGACCGCCGGGTCGTGCAGGTACCAGCCCTCGAGGTGTTCGGCGCGGGTGCGGGCGCCGGGCATCGCCATCCGCTCGTGCGCGCGCACCGTCCAGCGGCACATCATCGCGTAGGTCACTTCCGGGTGGAACTGCAGGCCGTAGGCGCGTTCGCCGACGCGGAAGGCCTGGTTCGGAAAGATCTCCCCCTCGGCCAGCGCCTGCGCCCCGCGGGGAAGATCGAAGCCCTCGCGGTGCCACTGGTAGACGGAACCCGGCCAGGCGACGCCCAGCTCGTCGGCGAGGCTCGCGCCGGCCTGCGTCGGGCGGATCGGGTAGTAGCCGATCTCGGCGTGGCCCTGCCCGTGCGGGGCGACGCGCGCGCCGAGGTGGCGCGCCAGCATCTGCGCGCCGAGGCACAGGCCGAGATAGGGCGTCCCCGCCTTCAGCACGCAGCCGATCCAGTCGGTCTGGCGGCGCAGCCAGTCATGCTCGTCGTTCGCGCTCATCGGCCCGCCGAAGACGACGACCCCGGCGTAATGGTCCGGCGTCTCGGGCAGCACGCAGCCGAGCGGCGGGCGCTTGATCTCGAGGCGGTAGCCCCGCTCCACCAGAAGACGGCCCACCCGCCCCGGAGTGGAATGCTCCTGGTGAAGGACGATCAGGACGGGCTTTTCTGTCGCTTCAGTCGCGGTCACGGACGTCATGGCATGTCTTGGCTCGGCCCCGGCCGAGCGAGGCAGGAAGCGTGCCACAACCGGGGCGCGGCGTCGAGGCTGCAACGCGGCCGGACGGTCTGCCGCCCGGGTCAGCGCACGCCCTGCGAGACGCAGGCCCGCCGCCCCGCCTCGAAGCAGTCCTGGATCTTGCTGGCGCGGTGGATCGCCTCGGTGAGGAACAGCCCGGCGCCGAGCAGGAGGAGGCACAGGATCATCACGAGCAGGTTCACCGTCATGCGACGGTCGTGCTCGTCCTCCTCCTCGCCGATCCAGCCGCGCATGCGGAGCCCCATCGTGGCGACACGTCGGTCGCTACTCTAGACCATGCCGCGCAGTTTGGCACGCGGACGTGGGGTGCTCAGCGCAGCGACCAGCCGCCCGGGTTGCGCGCCCACACCTCGAGCGGCTCGAACGACCGTGGCACGGGCGCGTAGCCGAGCGCCGCGCCCGTGGGCGCGCGCGTCGCGGCCACGGCGGCGGCCGGCCGCGCCGGCGCGGCGGCCACGGCGACGGGTTTCGCGGTGCGGGCGGACGCGACCATCGTCGGCTTCGGCTTCGCCTTCGACGCCAGCATGGTGTCGCGCGGCGGGTTGCCGTTGATGGCGATGACCGCG
>JAIYAB010000179.1 GCA_027489275.1 Hyphomicrobiales bacterium | reverse complement strand
GCGGCGAGCAGGATCGCCTCGACAAAGCGCGCGACGGTGTAGACCTCCGGGCCCCGGCTGGACAGGCCGAAGCCCGGGAGGTCCAGCGCGAAGACGCGCCGGCGCCCGCGCATGGCCTCGAAGATCGGCTTGACCTCATAGCTCGAGGCGGCCGCGTTGATGCTGTGGATCAGCAGCAGGGGCTGGCCGTCGCCAGCCTCCAGCAAGGCCAGTCGACCGCCGCCCCATAGCAGCGCATGACGCGAGGCCGGCATCGGCAGCGGCAGGGAGGCCGGGTCGCACAAGGCGCCGGAGGGCTGCGCTCCGTCCGGCTGTCCGCTGCCAGTGCGCGCCCTGGCGCGGGTGGGGGGATTCGGCATGGAGAAGGTTCCTCTGGCTTGCTGGCTCATCAATGAGCCGCAGGCGTCGTGGTTCCCGAACGGCTGGAACTGGCGCTCTGGTGGATGGTTGCTCCGGGAATGGCCCCTGCGGCCCGTGCCAGAGAAAGGTCTTCTCCATGAAGGATGCCAACCCGCCGCAGACGCAGGCCAAACAGCCTGGAAGCGAAGCGCAGATGTCGCCCCGCCCTCAGTTCGAGCCGCGCTTTGCCGGCGTCGGCCGGCTGCGGGACAAGATTGCGCTGATCACGGGGGGCGATAGCGGCATCGGCCGCGCGGTCGCGGTCGGCATGGCGCGGGAAGGCGCGTCCGTGGCCATCGTCTATCTCGACGAGCATGAGGACGCGCAGGAGACGGTGAGGCTGGTCGAGGCCGAGGGCGGCAAGGCCATCGCGATTGCCGGCGACATCGGCGACGAGGCCTTTTGCGGTTCGGCCGTCGCGCGCACCCTCGAGAGCTTCGGGCAGCTCGACATCCTCGTGAACAACGCCGCCGAGCAGCATGTTGTCGAGGAGCCGCTCGAAATACCGTCGGAGCAGCTCGAGCGCACCTTCCGGACCAATGTCTTCGGCTATTTCCACATGACCAAGCACGCGCTGCGGCACATGCAGCGGGGCGCTGCGATCGTCAACACCACCTCGGTCACGGCCTATAAGGGCAAGGACACGCTTATCGACTACGCCGCGACGCGCGGCGCCATCGTTGCCTTCACGCGTTCGCTGGCGCAGGCCCTGGCGGAGAAGGGCATCCGGGTCAACGGCGTCGCGCCGGGGCCGATCTGGACGCCGTTGATCCCGGCTTCCTTCGACGAGGAGCAGGTGGCGCAGCACGGGGTGAGCGTGCCGTTGGGCCGGCCCGGCCAGCCCAACGAGGTCGCGTCCTGCCACGTCTTCCTGGCGAGCGAGGAAGCTTCCTACATGTCAGGGCAGGTGCTTCACCCCAACGGCGGGACGATCGTCGGTTCCTGAGCGCGATAAATCGGCCAGCATCTCCGCGACGAGATCGAGCGCGGACAGGATCGTCGCACCGATCAGGATCTCGGGCGCGGCTTCCGGCCAGCGCTCGCGACGATGCCGCGTCAGATCCTCCCGCGCACAGGCGATGTCGACCAGCCCGACAGGATTGCCGTCCTCGTCGCAGGATGGGCCGAGGACACCTGTGACGGCTACGGCGATCTCGGCGCCGGAGCGTTGGCGGGCGTTCTCCGCCATCAGCCGTGCCACCGTCTCGGTCACCGCGCCGGCGCTGGAGTGGACCGTATCGGGAGAAAGGCCCAGCATCCTCACCTTGGCGTCCTTGCTGTAGCAGACGAAACCGCCTTGCAGCGCCGAGCCGGCGCCGTTGCCGGCCGCGAGCGCACCCGCCAACCGTCCGGCCGTACACGACTCCGCCGTTGCCAGCCGCCATCCCTGGTCACAGAGAGCGTTGAGCACGCGCTGGGACACCATGGCGACGGCCCCGTCACTGGTATCGCTTGGCAGGCAATTCGTCATGGCAGGCTCTCCCACTCTTTGCGAGGGACGGAGGCCGCGATTGGTTCCCCGCCGGCCGGGATGGGTCGGCTGAGCCAGCGCGAGCCTTTAAGGCCAAAGCGCCACGGCCGGTCGCGTTCGCGGTTGATGCCGATCCGCGGACCCATCAGGATGTCGGGCTCCTGCAGACGGTCCAGCAGCGCGAACGGCTCGGCTGTCGCATCGTGACCGTCGTGACGTATGTTGATCGCGAGCGCCTGGGCCAGCCGCCCCGGCCCGGTGGCGAGATGGTCGGTCCGCCCGCGGCGTTGGCGCATCAAATCGACGCCGGAGCGCGGCTCGAGCGCCCGGATCAGCACGGCACCCGCATCACGCGCGACAATGTTGAAGCACCAGTGGAGACCGTAGGAGCGGTAGACATAGACGGCTCCTGCGCCAGCGAACATCGAACGGTTGCGGAGTGTGGGGCCTCGGAAGCTGTGCGAGGCCGCGTCGTCGCGCCCATAGGCTTCCGTCTCGGAGATGACCCCGCCCACGCCCTCGCAGAGCAGCATGACCCCGATCAGGCGCTGCGCCAGTTCGACGGCGGGCAGATCGAGATCGCCTGTCAGCAGGCGGCGCGCTGAAGGACCTTCGGGTGGATCGGGCGGCTCCGGCAGGGGCGCCTTCTGTCCCGTCTTCACGAGTCCAGCCCCTCCACCGAGGCGAGCGCCACCCGCAGCGTCTCGATCGCAACCTGACGGGCGGCATTGCCCTGCAGCTCGCCCAGTGCGGCGCCGAGGAGGCCGGTCGCAGCGTAGCAACGCAGCAGCGGGTCATCCTGCGCGTCGATCATGGAGGCGCCTTCGCTCTCCGCGCGCTCCATGACCCGCTCTCCGGTAATGGTGAGACGGCGCAGAGCCGCGAGATCGCTCATTTCCCGTCTCGCCGGATGAACTTGTTGAAGCGGCTCTCGGGATCCTGGCTCACCAGGAGAGCAAGGCCGCCATCGTCGAAGCTTTGGAAGAAAGCGTCCCACTCCACCTCCTCGAGCGCCTCTTCCGGCTCGCCGAAGTCGATCCGCAGGAGGCCCGCCTCGTCCCTTGAGCCCGTGCCTCTGACGCGACTCGGGCGGCCGCTGCGCGCTTCGACCCAGTTTCTAATCGCCTTGTGGTCGGTCAGCGTGTCACTGTTGCTCATGGCCTGCACTCCTCGAAATCGGTGGGCCTCGGCGCGATGCGCCGCCCGTCGGAGCAACGGCGGGCGCCGCTCATGGTTTCAAACCCACCAGCATGAAGGTGATCCGCGCGCGCGTCGGGCGAGAACTCTGCCGCTGCGGCAGACCGATCTCGCTCGCGCAACCGAGATGCCGATTTCCACGGGCCCGGAACGTTCTGGAACTGCCGGCCGTCGGTCCGGTTCGGGTGGGAGGGGGCGTGTCCCGATCCCACCGCCAGAGCCCCTTGCAGGATGAGATCCGGCGGCATTCTGAGCCAATCCCGGCGCCGTGTGCCGCGAAGGCCAAAGCTTTGGTCCGAGCGCGAGAAGTGGTGGGCGATGTCGGACCGGCAGGTGCCCGGCCGGGTTTAGCGTTCATCGTCCGTCTCGGAAGGGCCGTTATGCAGCAGTTCGATTGTGTCATCATCGGCGGCGGACCCGCGGGCCTCACGGCGGCGGTCTATCTCGCCCGCTTCCGCCGACGCGTCGCGATCTTCGACACGGGCGCCAGCCGATCGAGACTCATTCCCCGCTCCTACAATTGTGCCGGCTTCGCAGAAGGCGTTTCCGGGCACGATTTGTTGACCTCGCTGGTCCAGCAGCTGTCGCGCTACGACCTCGTCCCCCGGAACGAAGAGGTGCTGAGGCTCCTGCGGGAGGATTCCGGATGGCGCGTGGTCACGGCGGAAGCCGAGTGGTTCGCCGCCACCGTGCTCATCGCCACCGGTATCCGCGATCTGCACCCTCCGATCGACGATCATGACGAAGCGGTCCGGGCAGGGCTGCTGCGCTACTGCCCGATCTGTGATGGCTACGACGTTCAGGGCCAGTCGCTGTGCGTCATCGGCCCCCTGCGGCATGCAGGCCCCAAGGCGCGCTTCCTGCGAACGTTCGCGGACCGGGTGACCGTCGCGACCACCGACGAACAGCCGGCGCCGGGCACCGGAGCGCTGGAAACCGACCTCGCGGATCTGGGCGTGGCGGTCCGTGAGGCCGCCTTGGGGGCTGCCCTGCGGCGGGAGCGCAATGGCCTGGCGGTGAGCTTCGCAGATGGCGGCCAAGCGGTCTTCGACACGATCTACCCGGCCATGGGCGCCATGAAAGGTTCAGGGCTTGCGGAAGCGCTCGGGGCTGCGATCGACCCGGAAGGCTGCCTCGTCGTCGACACCCATAACAGGGCGACCGTGCCGGGGCTCTACGCGGCGGGCGATGTCGTCTCGGACCTTCACCAGATTTCCGTCGCTCTCGGCCATGCCGCCGTCGCGGCGACGGCGATCCACAACGATCTGCCCGCGCGACTTGCCTGAGGCGGGACGTGGCCCAGCGGGAACTGCGCAGTGAATAGGGCGTAGGTCAGGGACAGGTCAGGACCGGCTGCCTTGTTGCGCCGATCAGAGAAAAGGGACTGACATGAAGGGTCGCACGACATCATCAGGGCGCGCGCCGCTGCTGGCGGCCGTGGCGTCGGCCGGTGCGCAGGTCGCGCCATCCGGCCCGCACCGTTGCCCTGCGGCTCGAGGCGGCGGGCATACCCGCTGACCGGATCAGGCTCATCGGCCGGCAGCAGACCGGTGACGATCAAGCCGCGCAGGGTGCGGCCATCGGCGGCGTCGCAGGTGGTGCGGCCGGGCTGCTGGCCGGTCTCGGCATGGTGACGATTCCCGGTCTCGGCCCCGTCGTTGCCTTCGGCTGGCTCGCCTCGACCATCGTCGGCGCCGGGACGGCGGCCGCCGCCGGAGGCGCCATCGGCGCGGCCGCGGGAGCCGGCCCTCGCTCGGTCGGCGACACCGACTACACGAGCGCGGTAAGGCGCGGCGGGGCCGTCGTCGCCGTGAAGACCGACGCGACGATGCTGCCACGCGTCACCGCCGTCCTCGACGAAGGCATGCCGATCGATGGGGCTGATGAACGCAGTTCAGATGCCGGCACCGAGCGAGCGGGCGACCTCTCGGGTTCGCTGTCCTGAGCGTTTTCTGAGAGGCCATCACCGGAAACGCCGGCGGACCGGCGCATCACGACTGCAATGCAAGGAGACCTCCATGGCCAGTGCTGAAGAGAGACTGATGGAATGGCTGCGCGATGCGCATGCGATGGAGCAGCAGGCGGAAACGATGCTGTCTACCATGGCCGGCCGCATCGAGCTTTATCCGGAGCTTCGCGAACGTATCGAGCTCCATCTCGAACAGACACGCACCCAGGCCTCGATGATCGAATCCTGCATCCAGCGACGGGGCGGCGACACCTCCTCCCTCAAGGACCTGGCCGGCAAGCTGATGGCGACCGGTCAAGGATTTGGCGGGATTTTCATGAGCGACGAGATCATCAAGAGCGCCATGGCCAGCTATACCTTCGAGCAGATGGAGATGGCGTCCTACCGTGTCCTGATCGCTACCTCCGACCATGTCGGCGATGCCGAAACCAGCGCCATCTGCGCGCGAATCCTGCGCGAAGAGGAGGAGATGGCGGCATGGATCTGGGAGTACCTCCCCAAAGTCACTAGGCAGTATCTCGCGCGCGAGGAAGCTCCCGGCCTCGACGCGCAGACCTGAACTACGTCTCCTCGCAGGACGGCGAGAGGCCGGTGCCATGTGATGCCGGCCTTCTTTTGATGGGAGCAGGCGCAAGCCCGCCCTGTGGTCTCAGCGGGCCGACCAAATGCCGAAGAGAAAGCCCGCCGTAGCGGCCCATCCCATCGCCCGAAGAGGGCGGGCCTGAATTTCTTCGAGCAGCATCAGCTGCCACTCGCCGGCGCGGTCGCCGACGGCCCCGCCGTGGCCCTGCTTGTCGATGTCCACTTGCGACGCGCCTTCGCGCGCAGCCTCGTCCCGCGCGCCGTTCCGGGGCTCCGGGCCGGGCTGGTGCTCGAGCCGGAGGAGGGGCTCGTCGTGTTGAATTCGTTCTGCATCTCGCTCTCTTGATGGGCTGGACCGCACGGGCCGGGTCTCCTGACAGCAACGGCTGGACGGGGCTCGGGTTCGCCCGGCCCGCCAAACGTTGTGCCGGAGGGGGCTTCGCCCAGCTCCCCCGGCGCCGATGGAACCCGCGCGGCGTCGGGCCGTTGCTCATCGTGATGAAGGATCGGCCCAGCGATGCCTCTGCGGTGTCTAAACCAAGAGTTTCTTGTCCCATGGTGGATTCCCCTCAAAGGGATCGCAAGATCTGGCGCCTCCCAAGGCTCTATTATCTGCATCCACGTCTCGCCGGCCAGCCTTCGAAATGGCTTGAGCATGTGACTCACGCGAAAGATCTGGGATTTGACCATATTCTTCTCGCTTGGCCGTTCTCCGAAGGTCGCGATCT
>JAIYAB010000404.1 GCA_027489275.1 Hyphomicrobiales bacterium | reverse complement strand
GGATCGAAGGCGATGACGCGCATCTTCAGGCCGATGGCGCGGTCGGCGACGATCGAGCCGATGTTGCCGCAGCCGATGATGCCGAGCGTCTTGCCCGTGATCTCGACGCCCATGAAGCGGTTCTTCTCCCACTTGCCGGCCTGCGTCGAGGCGTCGGCGGCGGGGATCTCGCGGGCGACGGCGAACATCATCGCGATGGCGTGCTCGGCCGTGGTGATCGAGTTGACGAACGGCGTGTTCATCACGATGACGCCCCGGGCGGTCGCCGCCGGGATGTCGACGTTGTCGACGCCGATGCCGGCACGACCGACCACCTTCAGCCGCGGCGCGCTTTCGAGCAGCTTCGCGGTGACCTTGGTGGCCGAGCGGATGGCGAGGCCGTCATAGTCGCCGATGATCGCGGCCAGCTCGTCCTTGTCGAGGCCGGGCTTCACGTCGACGGCGACTCCGCGCTCCTTGAAGATCGCCACGGCTGCGGGGGACAGGGCATCGGAAATGAGGACGCGCGGCGCCATGGGAGGCTCTCCTTCTTCCCTCCCTCGGGAGGGGCGGCGCGATGCGCCGCGGTTGTCGACAGGTTTCTGGCTGTGCGGGCGTTGGCCGGAATGGAGCCGCGCCACCCTTCTCCCCTCGCGGGAGAAGGGCATCGCGCCCGATGCCGCGACCCGGGGGTATGTCAGGCGGCCTTGGCGAGCCCGGCCTTCATCTCGGCATAGGCCCAGCCGACCCACTGCATCAGGGCCGCGACGTCCGCCGTCTCGACCGTGGCGCCGCACCAGATGCGCAGGCCGGGCGGGGCGTCGCGATAGGCGCCCAGGTCGAAGCCGACGCCATGCTTCTCGACGAGGTCGACGATCCCCTTGGAGAAGGCCGCCTGCTGGTCGGCGGGCAGCGCCTTCACGGCCGGGTCTGCGATGACGAGGCACACGCTCGTGTTTGAGCGGATGGCGGCGTCCTTCGCAAGGAAGTCGATCCACGGGTTGGCGGCGACGAAGTCGGCGATCGCCTTCGTGTTGGCGTCGGCCCGCGCGACGAGGGCGTCGAGGCCGCCGATCGCCTTGGCCCACTGCAGCGCGTCGATATAGTCCTCGACGCAGAGCATGGACGGGGTGTTGATCGTCTCGCCCTGGAAGAGGCCTTCGGTGATCTTACCGCCGGAGGTCATGCGGAAGATCTTGGGCAGCGGCCAGGCCGGCGTGTAGGTGGTCAGCCGCTCCGCCGCGCGGGGCGAGAGGACGAGCATGCCGTGGGCGGCCTCGCCGCCGAGCACCTTCTGCCAGGAGAAGGTGACGACATCGAGCTTCGCCCAGTCGAGGCGCTGCGCGAAGGCGGCGGAGGTGGCGTCGCAGATCGTCAGGCCGGCGCGGTCGGCGGGAATCCAGTCGGCATTCGGCACGCGCACGCCGGAGGTGGTGCCGTGCCAGGTGAACACCACGTCGTTGTCGAAGTTCACGGTGGCGAGGTCGACGATATCGCCGTAGCCGGCCTTGAGCACACGTGCGTCCTTCAGCCTGAGCTGCTTGACGGCGTCGGTGACCCAACCCTCGCCGAAGCTCTCCCAGGCGAGGAGGTCGACGCCGCGGGCGCCGAGGAGCGACCACATTGCCATCTCGACCGCGCCTGTGTCGGAGGCGGGGACCACGGCGATCCGGTAGTCGGCAGGAATGCCGAGCACCTCGCGCGTCAGGTCAATGGCGAGCTTGAGCTTCGCCTTGCCGACCTTGGCACGGTGGGATCGGCCGAGCGGCGCGTCCTTCAGGGCGTCGAGGGACCAGCCGGGGCGCTTGGCGCAGGGGCCGGACGAAAAATGCGGATTGGCCGGCCGCACGCCGGGCATCGGGGTCGTCATCGCTGTCTCCATCCTTGCAGATGGGCGCTCCTCGTTGGGGAGGAGTGTCCCGCCGCCGGGGTTAAGCGAAGGCGTGGGCGAGGTCAACCAGCTCCGCGTTGCCGCAGGATCGGCGCGGGCTCCCCTCTTCTGCAGAAAATCGATTTTCTCGAGCGAGGCGGTTGCGATCGTCCAGCGACGGCCCGCGCAAGAATCGATTCTCTTGGCCGTAGAAGTCGGCAATCCCGCCGGAGCGGAAACGAAAAGGCCGGCGTGGCGCCGGCCTTCCGAAGTCTGGTTCCTGGCGTTTCGCCTCAGTACTTGCGGACCAGCGGGGGCGCCTCGTAGTAGACCGGTTCGGCCAGCAGCCACCTCAGGCCGAAGCGGATGTCGTGGGAGTCGACGGTCTTGATCTTGCCGTCGAAGCCGCACTGCCCGCCGCCGGGGCAGACGCTGGCGCCCAGCTTCGCGTCGCCCAGGTTGAGGTAGCGGTAGCCGAGCTCGAAGGTCAGGTTCGGCGCGACCGCATAGCCGACGCCGGCCATGAGCGCCCAGGCGAAGTTCCACTTCTCCTCGCCGTTGATCCAGCCGACGGCCAGCGTCTGCGGGCCGTAGTCGTAGCTCTTCGTCATCTTCAGGTAACTGGTGCCGAGCCCGACGCCCACATAGGGGGTGAGGCCGGACCAGGTGCCGAGATCGACATAGCCGTTGGCCATGAACGTCGCGCTGGAGAGCAGGCCGCCGTCATAGATGTCGTAGCAGACCGCGACCGGGCAGAAGGCGGTATAGGAGGCGAGCGCGCCCATCTTGGCGCCCCAGCGATACTCGCCGGTGATGTCGGCTCGGAACCAGCTGTTGAACTGGTAGCCGACGCCGGCTCCGACGAAGCCCGCGTTGCCGGCGGTGTGGTCGTTCCACACGGCCGTGTTCGTGTTGGTGATGGCGCCGTGCTCCCAGCTCCCGCTGGAATAGATGCTCGCGCCGACGTCGCCGCGCAGGTACCAGCCGCCGAAGGCGACAGGCTCGGGGGCGACGGGCGGCGGCGGCGGCAGGCGGAGATCCGCCGCGGAAGCCCCTCCGATGGCGCCGAAGACGCCGAGAACCAGAGCGCCGGCCAGCGCGAGGTGTCTGATACCCATGACCCACATCCTTCGTTGAAGGCGGGGTTGCAATGCCCCACCGACGCTACTTCTGGATGATGCTTGCCATGCGGCCGTTACCGTTGGGTTAACCTTACCGCTTAACCAAAGAAATTTACGGATCGAAACGCAACAGAGCCCGGACGAGGTCCGGGCTCTGCGAAGTTCTTGCAGGGAAAACGGCTTCAGGCGGCGACGGACTGCAGCGCCTCGACGACGTCGTCGACCACGCGCTCGACCAGATCCCGGTCGTCGCCCTCCGCCATGACGCGGATGACGGGCTCGGTGCCCGAGGGGCGGATCACCAGGCGGCCGTGGCTGCCCAGCCGCTCGCGGGAGGCCTCGATCGCGGTCACGACGTTGCCGGCGGAGAGCGGCTCGCCGCTCTTGTAGCGCACGTTCTTGAGGATCTGGGGCAGCGGCTCGAAACAGTGGCAGACCTCGCTGACCGGCCGCTGCTGCTGCTTGACCACGGCCAGCACCTGCAAGGCCGCGAGGAGGCCGTCGCCCGTCGTCGTGTAGTCGGACAGGATGATGTGGCCCGACTGCTCGCCGCCGAGGTTGTAGCCGTGCTCGCGCATGTGCTCGAGGACGTAGCGGTCTCCGACCGCCGTACGGGCGAGCGTCAGGCCGAGGTCGCCGAGGTGTCGCTCCAGGCCGAGATTGGACATGATGGTTGCGACAATCCCCGGCCGCGTCAGCCGGCCATCGTCACGCCAGCTTCTTGCGACGACGGCCATCAGCTGGTCGCCATCGACCAACTGGCCCTTCTCGTCGATGATGACGACACGGTCGGCGTCTCCGTCCAGCGCGATGCCGATGTCGGCGCGCAGCTCGCGCACCTTCCTGGCCAGCGCGTCGGTGGAGGTGGAGCCGACGTCACGGTTGATGTTGAAGCCGTCCGGCTCGACGCCGATGGAAACGACCTCCGCGCCGAGCTCCCAGAGCGCCTCGGGCGCGACCTTGTAGCCGGCGCCGTTGGCGCAATCGACCACGATCCGCAGCCCGTCGAGGTCCATGTTGCGCGGGAGGGTGCGCTTGGCGAACTCGATGTAGCGCGCATGGACGCTCTCGACGCGCTTGGCGCGGCCCAGCGCCGGAGAATCGGACAGGCGCGACGACAGGTCGGATCCGATCAGCGCCTCGATCTCATGCTCGACGTCGTCGGACAGCTTGAAACCATCGGGCCCGAACAGCTTGATGCCGTTGTCGTGGAACGGATTGTGCGACGCCGAGATCATGACGCCCAGGTCGGCGCGCAGCGAGCGGGTGAGCATGGCCACCGCCGGCGTCGGGATCGGACCCAGCAGCAGGACGTTCATGCCGACCGACGTGAACCCGGCCACCATCGCGTACTCGATCATATAGCCGGACAGCCGCGTATCCTTCCCGATGACGACGCGATGCGCATGATCGCCGCGCTGGAATGCCAGCCCCGCCGCCTGGCCCACCTTGAGCGCGAGTTCCGGAGTGATGACCCGGTTCGCCATCCCGCGGATTCCGTCGGTGCCGAAATACTTCCTGCTCGTCATGCATGCCTCGTTCGAGTGGTGGCGCTGGCGCCATGCCCGGGCGGGCGGGGATCGTCGAAGCCGAGAATGGCCCGAATTCCGCTCACAATGTGTTTATCACCGTTGCAGGAGCAACGGGAGCGCGGCTGTCTTCACCAATTCTTTCAGGCTGAAACACTGCACGAAAACGCCCGGCGGGGGCCGGGCGCAAACGATGTCGGGCGGCGGCGGCGCTCAGGCCTGCGGTTGCGGCTCCATGCCAGCGTCCGGCTCCTGGCGCGGACGCCCCTTGCCCGCGGTCGGCACCGCGGGAGCCGAGCGCGAGGGCGGATCGTCCGGCATGTCGCGCACCGGCGGCTTGCCGTTCAGAAGGTCCCGAATCTCGTCGCCGGACAGGGTCTCGTACTCGAGAAGGCCCTGCGCGAGCGCCTCGAGGTCGTCGCGCTTGTCGCCGAGGATCTTGGTGGCCTCGCTGTAGCCCTCCTCGACGAGGCGGCGAACCTCGGCGTCGATCTTCTGCGCGGTTGCCTCGGAGATGTTCTGCTGTCGGGAGACCGACATGCCGAGGAACACCTCATCCTGGTTCTCGCCATAAGCCACTGTGCCGAGTTCGCTGGAGAAGCCCCAGCGCGTCACCATCATCCGCGCGAGGCGGGTGGCCTGCTCGATGTCGGACGCCGCGCCGGACGTCACCTTTTCCGGCCCGAAGATCAGCTCCTCGGCCACGCGGCCGCCCATCATGATGGCGAGGCGGGACGTCATCTGCTCATAGCTCATCGAGAGCTTGTCGCGCTCGGGAAGCTGCATGACCATGCCGAGCGCACGTCCGCGGGGGATGATCGTCGCCTTGTGGACGGGGTCCGTCGCCTTGACGTTGAAGGCAAGGATGGCGTGGCCGGCCTCGTGATAGGCGGTCAGGCGCTTCTCGTCGTCGCTCATGACGAGGGTGCGCCGCTCGGCGCCCATCATCACCTTGTCCTTGGCGTCCTCGAACTCCTTCATCGTGACGATGCGCTTGCCGCGCCGCGCCGCGAGCAGGGCCGCCTCGTTGACGAGGTTCATCAGGTCAGCGCCGGAGAAGCCG
>JAIYAB010000111.1 GCA_027489275.1 Hyphomicrobiales bacterium | reverse complement strand
GGGTGTACGCCGCGCCGGAGGGGTTGGAGGGCGAGTTGAGCACCAGCCACTTGGTCTTCGGCGTGATCGCGCGGTCGAGATCCTCGGCCTTCAGCTTGAAGTTGTTCTCGAGCGGGCAGTCGACGAACACCGGCGTACCGCCGCACAGCAGCACCATGTCCGGATAGCTGACCCAGTACGGCGCCGGGATGATGACCTCGTCGCCCGGGTTCAGCGTGACGAGGAACGCATTGTAGAGCACCTGCTTGCCGCCGGTGCACACGATGGTCTGGCTCGCCTTGTAGTCCAAGGCGTTCTCGCGCTTGAACTTCGCGGCGATGGCCTCGCGCAGCGGCTGGATGCCGGAGACGGGGGTGTACTTCGTCTCGCCGCGGCGGATCGCGTCGATGGCGGCCTGCTTGATGTTCTCGGGCGTGTCGAAGTCCGGCTCGCCGACCGACAGGCTGATGATCTCGCGGCCCTGGTTCTTGAGCTCGCGCGCCTTCTGCGTCACGGCGATGGTGGCGGAAGGCTTCACGCGGTTCAGCGCGTCGGCGAGGAAGGCCATGGCAAGGCTCCGGACAAGCGTTCGATGGGGCCTCGCCCGTCTGCGCGCGAGGCGGGCGGACCCTAGTCCCGAGGCTTTGGCGAGGCAAGCGCCAATCCGGCGGCGCTCGGGCTGCCGGCGCGCGCTGCGTGTGCGCTAGCGCACATCCGCCGGCCGTTTGCATCGGCATGGTCCTTCCAACGACGGCGACGCGCCGGCCGACACAGCGGGAGACCACCATGCGCGACTGCTACGCCCCCCTCCGGATGCCGATCCCCGACGCCGCTCCGCCCGTGCGCATCGAGGCGCGCCGCCATCTGGTGCTGTCCTTGTGGCTCTGCGCCATGATGGCGGTGGCAACTCTCACCGTGCTCGTCGCCCGCCCGGCCGCGGCCGGCGATCACGCGGTCGCGACCGTGACGCAGGCCGCCGCCCGTTGAAGAGCATGCCTGCCGGCCCTACCTCCCGGGTCACCCTGGGGGTCGTTGCCGGAGATGCCCATGCCTCGCCCTGACTTCGCCCGCGCCGGTCTGGCCGGCCTCGCCCTGATCGCAGCCGCCTGGTCGACAGGCCCCGCCGCCGCACAGACTGCGCCGGCCGCGGCGCAACCCAAGGTCGAGACGGTGGTGGGCGGCCTCGCCCATCCCTGGGGCCTCGCCTTCCTTCCCGACGGATCGATGCTGGTGACGGAGCGCCCCGGGCGCCTGCGCGTCGTCTCCGGCGGCGTGTTGTCGCCGCCCGTCGCCGGCGTTCCTGCCGTTCAGGCGGCGGGGCAGGGCGGCCTGCTCGACGTCGCGCTCGATCCGAACTTCGCCACCAACCGGCTCGTCTACCTGAGCTATGCCGAGCCCCGCGCCGACGGCAGCGGCACGTCGGTGGCGCGCGGCCGGCTCTCGGCGGACAATCGGGCGCTGGAAGGCGTCGAGGTCGTCTTCCGCCAGATGCCGACCTTCCGGTCCAACATGCATTTCGGCTCGCGGCTGGCTTTCGACCGCGAGGGCATGCTGTTCGTGACGCTCGGCGATCGCTTTTCGGCGCGCGAGCAGGCGCAGGATCTGAAGAGCCACTTCGGCAAGATCGTCCGCATCCGGCCGGAAGGCGGCGCCGCGCCGGGCAATCCCTTCCTCGGCCGTGCCGACGCGCTGCCGGAAATCTGGTCCTACGGCCACCGCAACATCCAGGCGGCCGGCATCCACCCGCAAACCGGCAGGCTCTGGACGATCGAGCACGGCGCGCGCGGCGGCGACGAGGTCAACATTCCCCAGGCCGGCAAGAACTACGGCTGGCCCGTCATCACCTACGGCGTCGACTATTCCGGCGCGAAGATCGGCGAGGGCACGGCCAGGCCGGGCATGGAGCAGCCGGTGTTCTACTGGGATCCCTCCATCGCCCCATCCGGCCTCGCCTTCGTGACGTCGGACGCCTTTCCGGGCTGGAAGGGCAGCCTGCTCACCGGCGGCCTGCGCAGCCAGCTTCTCGCCCGCCTGCAGCTCTCCGGCGACGGCGTGACCCGCGAGGAACGCCTCCTGCGTGACATCCGCGAACGCATCCGCGACGTCCGGCAAGGCCCCGACGGGCTCATCTACCTCGTCACGGACGATCCCAACGGGAAGATCCTGCGCCTGAGGCCGTGACCGTCGGGCCGGCGCGAGGCGACAACGGCCCGCACGGGTCGTTACCGTGGTCCTTCCCGTCCCCGGCCCTCAGAACACCGCCGGCACCTTCCTGTAGGCGTAGTCCGGATCCTTGTAGCCCTTCGCCTTCTGGCGCTCGGGCAGCTTGACCTTCTCCCGCTTCGGCGCCTCGTACGGGATCGACTTCAGGATGTGCGAGATGATGTTCAGGCGGGTGCGCCGCTTGTCGTCCGACTGCACGAAGTGCCACGGGCCCCAGGCCGTGTCGGTCGCCGCGAACATCTCGTCGCGGGCGCGCGAGTAGTCGTACCAGCGGCTGTAGGACTTGAGGTCCATGGGGGAGAGCTTCCACACCTTGCGCGGGTCGTCGATGCGCTCCTTGATGCGGCGGGTCTGCTCCTCCTCCGTCACGTCGAGCCAGTACTTCAGCAGGATGATGCCGCTGTCGACCATGATCCGCTCGAAGGCCGGCGCGCCCTTCAGGAAGCGCTGGACCTGCTCCTCCGTGCAGAAGCCCATGACCCGCTCGACGCCGGCGCGGTTGTACCAGCTGCGGTCGAAGATCACGATCTCGCCCGCCGCCGGAAGGTGCGGCAGGTAGCGCTGCACGTACATCTGCGACTTCTCGCGCTCCGTCGGGGCCGGCAGCGCGATCACCCGGAACACCCGCGGGCTCACCCGCTCCATGATCGCCTTGATCGTGCCGCCCTTGCCCGCTCCGTCGCGGCCCTCGAACACGATGCACACCTTGGCCCCGGTGGCCTGCACCCACAGTTGCAGCTTCACCAGTTCGCCATGCAGCTTTTCGAGATGCTTCTCATAGGCCTTGCGCTTGAGCTTGCCGGACCCGGCGTCCCCCCGGTCCGCCGCCCCGCTGTCGCCCATGGCCCGCGCGTCCGTCTTCGATCGCTTCGCGGCGACGTCGCCGGCCTTCGCGGCCTTGCCCGACACCGTCGCGGCCTTTCCCGCACCGCCCTTCGCGCCGACCTTGTCCTTCGCTTTCTGCTGCGTGACCATGGCGACATGCCTCCCTTTGGTTGTGGAGAGCATACCCCCGCGCGTTTGGTTGTCATTGACCTGTCGCACGCGACGCGTGTGGCGCTGACGCGGTGCGTTCCGCTGGTGAGCGAAGGCTGGATAGCCAAACCGCGCTTCCGGCGTGGCGTGCCAGAAGAGCCACCCAGGCTGAGCCTACCCCTTCCTCCCGCCCCTGAACGCCCGCGTCCCGCCCTTCCCGGCCTTGCTCCGCCCCGCCGCGTCCGCTCCCAGCGGCCTTCCGGTTCCTCCCCCGAGGTTGTGCGGCCCCATTTCGTCGAGGGTGGGCTTGCGGGCGCGGGTTTCGGGCATGTTGGCAGCGGCGCCGTATTTGCGGGGGCCGCGGTAGCCGCCGGTCTTGTCGTCCACCTCGGTCTGCGTCGCCAGCGGGTCGTTCGCCAGCACGAGCTCGGTGGCCTGCAGGCGCTTGATCTCGTCGCGCAGGCGGGCAGCCGTCTCGAAGTCGAGGTTGGCGGCGGCCTCCTTCATGCGCTTCTCGAGGTCGCCGAGGGTGGCCTTCATGTTGTGGCCGACCAGCGCACCTTCCTTCGCCACGCCGGTGTCGACGCGCACGTGGTCGCGCTCGTATACGCTCTCCAGGATGTCGCCGATGCTGCGCTTGACGCTTTCTGGCGTGATGCCGTTGGCCTCGTTCCACGCCTGCTGCTTTTCGCGGCGGCGGTTGGTCTCGGCGATGGCGCGCTCCATCGAGCCGGTGATGTGGTCGGCGTAGAGGATGTCCTTGCCGTCGACGTTGCGCGCGGCGCGGCCGATGGTCTGGATCAGCGAGGTTTCCGAGCGCAGGAAGCCCTCCTTGTCGGCGTCGAGGATGGCGACCAGCGCGCATTCCGGGATGTCGAGGCCCTCGCGCAAGAGGTTGATGCCGACGAGGCAGTCGAAGGCGCCGAGGCGCAGGTC
>JAIYAB010000083.1 GCA_027489275.1 Hyphomicrobiales bacterium | reverse complement strand
GGCCTTGTCGATGCCTATGCCCATGCCGGC
The DNA here is from genome assembly GCA_027489275.1 of Hyphomicrobiales bacterium. Classification (GTDB taxonomy): domain Bacteria; phylum Pseudomonadota; class Alphaproteobacteria; order Rhizobiales; family Beijerinckiaceae; genus Alsobacter. Next base: position 9,130 of record JAIYAB010000083.1, on the reverse strand, counting down.
CACGGAATGATCCGCGGCCTGATGCATCCGGCGGCCGGCTGGCCGTCGGCGATGTACTGGCACGCGACGACGCCGGCTTGGTGGCGGGCGGAGGCGGATCTGTCCGCGCTGGAGCGGCTGGAGGCCGGCGTCACGACCGGCCTATCGGTCGTCGGGGCAACGCCGGCGCGTCTGGACGACACGGCCTTCGCCGACGCCAACGCACAAGCCTACGAGGCTGCCGGCCTCGGGCTGGTGCTCGGAGTAGGGCCGCCCGATCCGGTGTTTCCGCACCTTCCGGAACCGTTCGCCGGGTCGCATCTGGTGGACGGAACCTGGGTCGAGCGGCGCTTCGGGGTCGACGATGCGATGGAGAACACCCGCTGCGTCGTCGAGCGGTGGCACGGCGCCGCCGGAGGGCGGCTGCAGGTGGCGCTCGCCTCGCCATACCTGTTCGGACGCCATGTCGCCCATCGGCGCAGCCCGCACCGCCTGCCGGACGTTGGCGACGCGCCGGCCATTCTCGCCCACGCGCAGGCGATGCGCGCGCTGGCGGATTCGACCGGTGTCATCATCCAGACGCACATGTTCGCCGGCTCGGTGGACTACGCGCTGCGCCATTTCGGCGCGGCGGAGGTCGCCCGGCTGCTGGGACGCGGCGATGTCCTGGTCGCGCATGGCAACGGCCTGTCGCCGGCCGAATGCGAGGTCCTGGGCGCCGCCGGGTGCGGCATCGCGAGCGTCGCGTTCACCCACGAGAACCTGTGGTACGGCGTGGCCCCGATTCCAGACCTGGTGCGCGCAGGGTGCTCCGTGGCGATCACCACCGACGGCGCGGCGCCCTATGCGTCCCTCGACCTGTGGCGGGAGCCGACGCGGGCGGCATGGAACCAGTGGATGGCGACGGGCTCGCAGATGCTGATGCCGCCCGAGACGCTGTTGCGGATGGTGACCATCGATGCCGCCCGGGCCCTCCGGCTCGCACACCGCATCGGCTCGCTCGAGCCAGGGAAAGATGCCGACATCGTCGTACTGGACCTGTCCGCCGCCCATTTCGGGCCGGTCGTCGATCTCGCGCAGAGCCTCGCCTTCTATGCCACGGCGTCGGACGTGCGCGACGTGGTCGCAAAGGGCGAGTGGCTGCTGCGCGGGCGTGCGCCGCAGCGCGTCGATCGCGCGGAGATCATGGCCGCCGCAAGGGCGGAGGCGGCACAGGCGTTGGGGCGGACCGATCTGGCCCCCTACCGGCGGGGTTCCGCACGGTGGTCGGGGGCCGTCGCCTGGCCTCCGGCGCCGCCCGAATGACGGACCGCAAAAAGAAAAAGCCCCGTCCGGAGGATGGGGCCCAGTCTAGGGAGGAAACGCATCCGAGGATGCACATCTCACAAAGCAGGAAGCGTGCCAGTCTGGCGCTGAACGAACGCAGTCCCGCTGGCCCCTGCCGCAAACCCGTTGTCTGCCGCCATAATGGGCAGGGTGACATCGAAACGGGCAAACATCGCGCCTCGAGCGCGGGCGGCGCTGCTCAGCGCGTCGTATCGCCCTGGTCTCGCGGCAGGCGCATGATGGTCAGCGCTAGGGCCTGCGCGCAGGGAACCAGGCTGTCGAGGTCGCAGTACTCTTCGGGCGTATGTCCGTGGTCGCCGACCGGCCCGATGCTGCACAGGGTGGGACATCCCTGTGCCGCAGTGAGTCCCGAATCGGCACAACCGCCGGTGAAGGTGGCTTCCACCTCGAAGCCGAGATCGCGCGCGGCCGAGTTGTAGACAGTGAACAGCGCCCGGCTCTCGGGTGTCTCCTCCAGCGGCAGGAACTCGCCCTTGATGGTGAGCGTCGCGGACGCGCCGGGGACAGAGCACTCCTCGACGATGCGGCGGATGGCGTCGATCGCCGGTTGGCGCTGGCCGGCGGTGACGTAGCGCAGGTCGATCTCGCCGCTGGCCCAGGGCGCGATGGTGTTGACGGTCTGGCCGCCCTTGATCGTGCCGACGTTCACGGTGATGCCGGCCGGCAGATCGGTGAGGCGGTGCAGGGCCTGGACCTTGCGGGCGATCTCCTCGATCGCGGAGACGCCGCGCTCGTAGAACGCGCCGGAGTGGGCGGCCTTGCCGGTGACGGCCATCTCCATGAAGACGCCGCCCTTGCGGCCGCTGGTGATCCTGTGGGGGGCCTGGCTCGGCTCGGAATTGAACACGACCCGGGCGCCCCGCGCCTCGGCCTCGATGACCGGGCGGGAGGAGGGGGAGGCGATCTCCTCATCGCTCGTGACGAGCATGGCCAGCGGTGCGGGATGCCCGCCGAGCTTCGCGAAGGCGGCCAGGACGAAGGCGTTCATGACGAGGCCCGCCTTCATGTCGGCGACGCCTGGGCCGTAGCCGCGGGAGCCCTCGACCCGAAACGGCCGACGCTGCGGTTCGCCCTTCGGAAACACCGTGTCGCGGTGGCCGAGCAGAACGATGGGGCGGGGGTCATTCGCCGTCGGATGGGGCAATTCGGCGCGAATGGCATCGCCGAAGATGGCGTGCGGGATCGTCGTCGGCTCCAGGCCGAGCGACCGGAAGAAGTCCTTGAACACCTCGCCGCAGGCGTCGACCCCGGCCTTGTCGTAGGTGCCCGAGTCGGCATTCACGAGACGGCCGAGCAGGTCGATCATCTCGGGCCTGCGGTCGGCGAGCCATGCGGACACGGCGGCTTCGGTGGCGACGGTCATGGCTGGCCCTCCTGCTCTCGGACTGCCGAAAGAGGCAGCGCATTGGCGCGAGTTTGGACCTTGCGCGGCGATCCGATCAAGGCCTAACATCCCGGATATCGCAACCGCAGTTCCATTATTCGGAACTTTGAATGAGCATCCTCGACGCCGCCGCGGACGTCCTCAGATGCTTCGGCCCCGACCGGCTGGAGCTGACAGTGACGGATGTGGTCGCGCTGCGGGGGGCGCCGAAAAGTTCCACTTCGCGGCTGTTGCGGGCGATGCGCGACGCGGGGCTGCTCGAGACCGTGGGCGACAGCAAGCGCTATCGGCCGGGCATTCTCCTGTTCGAGCTGGGCCAGTCCTACCGGGCGGGCTCGACGCTGGTCGCCCGGGCACACGACGTGGTGTCCGGCATCGTCGACAGGGTGGGCCATACTGGCTACGTGTCGGTCCGCGACGGCCTCGACGTGATGGGCCTGACATATGTTGCGGGACGCAACGTGCTGCGCGTCGGCACGCCGGTCGGCCGGCGTCTGCCGCTGACCGCGAGCGCCACCGGGCGGACGCTTCTGGCCCGGCTGGAGGACCACGAGGTGCGCGCGCTGTTTCCCGGCGCGCTGCCGCAGCCCTCGCCGCGCGCGCCGCGCACGCTCGATGACCTCATCGCGAGGCTCGACGGCGTGCGCCGGACAGGCTTCGCGGAGTCGGACGGGGAGGCCAATCCCGGGGTGGGCGCGCTCGCCTCGGCGGTGGGGGACCCGGAGACGGGCGAGGCCGTGAGCCTGTGCATCACCTATCCGCAATCGACGGTGACCGTCGCCGAGCGGCGCCAGATCATCGACGGGCTCCTCGACGGAGCCCGCAGCATCGCGACGATCATGGGCGACGTGCGATGCGCGGCGCTCCAGACGGCGTCGCGGCCCAGGACACCACAGGACGCATGACATGACCGACCCGACCCGCTGGCGTATCGGCTTCGACATCGGCGGAACCTTCACCGACTTCATCCTCTACGACGACCGCGAGGGACGGGTGACGCTGCACAAGCGCCTCACCACCCCGCACGACCCGTCGGAGGCGGCGCTGATCGGCCTGGAGGAGATCGTCGCGATGGCAGGCATCGGCCTCGCCGATGTCGGCGACATCGTGCACGGCACGACTCTGGTCACCAACACCGTCATCGAGCGCAACGGCGCGCGGCTCGGGCTCATCACCACGGAAGGCTTCCGCGACATCCTCGAAATGGGGACGGAGCAGCGCTACGACATCTACGGCCTGTTCCTGCAATTCCCGGAGCCGATGGTTCCGCGCTCGCGCCGGCTCGGCGTGCCGGAGCGGATCGACCGGGACGGCGCGATCGTCGTTCCGCTCGATCTCGACGCCGTGCGGACTGCGCTGCGGGCGCTGGTGGCGGACGGGGTGCAGGCGGTCGCGGTGTGCCTGCTGCACGCCTACCGCAACCCGGTGCACGAGAAGGCCATCGGCGCGCTCATCCGCGCCGAGTATCCGCAGCTCTTCGTGTCGCTGTCGCATGAGGTCGTCGCCGAGTTGTGGGAATACCAGCGCTGCGTGACGACCTGCGCGAACGCCTACGTCCAGCCGCTGATGGACCGCTATGTCGCCCGGCTGGAGAGTGAACTGGCCGCGCGCGGCTTCACCGGCGCGCTGCGCCTCATGCATTCTGCGGGCGGTCTCGTCGCGCCGGCGGCGGCGCGGGCCTTTCCGATCCGCCTGCTCGAATCCGGGCCGGCCGGCGGCGGCCTCGCCACCGCGCTGTTCGGCGACCTCGCCGGCCAGAAGGACGTGATCTCCTTCGACATGGGGGGGACGACGGCCAAGGCCTGCATGATCGAGGACGGGCGTGCCGAGATCGCGCCGATGATGGAGGCCGGCCGCGTCCACCGCTTCAAGAAGGGCTCGGGCCTGCCGATCAAGGCGCCGGTGATCGACATGATCGAAATCGGCGCGGGCGGCGGCTCGATTGCCGCCATCGACGAGGTGGGCCTGCTGAAGGTGGGGCCGCACTCGGCGGGCTCGGACCCCGGCCCGGCCTGCTATGGCCTCGGCGGCACCCGGCCGACGGTGACCGACGCCAACCTCGTGCTCGGCTACTATGATCCGGGCTTCTTCCTCGGTGGCCGCATGACACTCGACCTCGACGCCGCGCGACGCGCCGTGGCGACGGTGGCGGAACCGCTGGGGCTCTCCGTGGAGGAGGCCGCTTCCGGCATCCACAAGGTCGTCATCGAGGGCATGGCTGCTGCCGCGCGCGTGCACCTCGTCGAAAAGGGCAAGGATCCGCGCAGCTACGCCATGGTCGGCTTCGGCGGCGCAGGCCCCGCGCATGCCGCGGAAGTGGCGCGCGCCCTGGGTGTGCGCGAACTGATCGTGCCGCCCGCCTCGGGCGCCGCCTCGGCGCTCGGCTTCCTTGCCGCTCCGCTGTCTTTCGAACTGGTCCAGTCGCGCCCGGTGGAGTTCTCCCCCGGCTTCGACGCCGCCGGCGTCAATGCGGTGCTGGCCGACCTCGAGGACCGGGGCCGCCGCCCGCTTGTCGATGCCGGCATCGCCGAGGCCGACATCACGGTCGAGCGGACGGCCGACATGCGCCTCGTCGGACAGATGCACGACATCTCGGTGCCGCTGCCGGCCGGCGCGCTGGCTGCCGACGACCTCGCGGCGATCCGCGCCGCCTTCGACCGGGTTTACTCCACCCGCTACACGACGCCGCCGACGGGCTCGCGCATCGAGGCGATCAACTTCCGCGTGCGCTGCGTGGGGCCGACGCCCCGCCTGTCACTGAAGGGCGCGACCGGGGGCGGGGACCTCGCGACCAAGGTCAAGGGCACGCGGCGAGCGTGGTTCGACGGCGCGTTCCACGACACGCCCGTCTACGACCGCTATGCCCTCGTGGAGGGCGACCGCTTCCCCGGCCCAGCCATCATCGAGGAGCGCGAGGCGACGACGGTGGTGCTGCCGGGCGACACGGTGGCGATCGACGACAGCCTCAACATCCGCGTCGCCATCGGCGTGCCGGCGCCGGTGTCGGCGCTCGTCACCCCGACAATGCCGCTGGCGCAGGCGGTGCGTCTGATCGAGGCCGATCCGATCGCGCTCGAAATCATGTGGAGCCGCCTCGTCACCGTCGTCGAGGAAATGTGGCTCACCGTGTGCCGCACGGCCTTCTCGCTGGTGATCTCCGAGGCGCAGGACTTCGCCTGCGAACTGCTCGATCCCGAGGGTGAGACGCTGGCGCACTCGCCGCGCGCCATGCCGGTGTTCAACCTGACGCTGCCCCGCGCGGTGAAGGCGCTTCTGGAGCGCTATCCGGCCGAGACGCTGAAGCCGGGCGACGTGCTCGTCACCAACGACCCGTGGCTGTGCGCCGGGCATCTCTTCGACATCGCCGTCGTGACGCCGTGCTTCCGCGACGGCCGCCTCGTCGGCCTGCTCGGGACGGTGGGCCATGTGTCCGACATCGGCGGCACCAAGGATTCGCTCAGGGCACGCGAGATCTACGAGGAAGGCTTCCAGATCCCGCCCATGAAGCTCTACGAGGCTGGCCAGCCCAATGAGAGCCTGCTGCGGCTCCTGAACGAGAACGTGCGCAACGGCGAGCAGGTGCTGGGCGACCTGCATTCCTTCGTCGCCGCCAACGCGCTGGGCGCGGAGCGGCTGCTCGCCTTCATGGCGGACTACGGCATGCATGACCTGCGGGCGCTGGCGGCGGTGGTGCAAGGTCGCTCGGAGCGGGCAATGCGCGACGCGATCGCGGCCATTCCGGACGGCGTCTACGAATCCGAGATCTGGAACAATCCGCTCGGCACGCCGCTGCGCTACCCGGTGAAGCTCACCGTGAAGGGCGAGGAGATCGAGGTCGACTTCTCCGGCGCGCCGCCGCAACTGCCGCAGGGCGGCCTGAACTCGACCCTGAACTACACGGCGGCCCACGCGACCTACCCGCTGAAGTGCATGCTGACCCCGAATGTGCGCGGCAATGCAGGCTGCTACCGGCCGTTCTCGGTGTCCGCGCCGGAGGGCTCAATCCTCAATCCCCGCCGGCCGGCCTCGGTCAACATCCGCACCCGGACGGGGTGGTACATCGCGCCCAACATCTTCCGCGCGCTGGCGGACGCGGCGCCGGCGCAGGTGCAGGCCTTCACCGGCCTGCCGGTGGCGGCCAACATCTACGGCCAGACGTCGGACGGGCGGATCTACTCGGACCTGCTTTTCATGGGCGGCGGGCAGGGCGGTTCGGCGCGCGGCGACGGCAAGTCGGGCCTGCTGTGGCCGACCTCGGCCGCCAACACCTCGATCGAGCTGTTCGAGACGCGGGTTCCCGTGCTGGTGCTCGAAAAGACGTACCTGCCAGACAGCGGCGGACCCGGCCGCCACCGCGGCGGCCTCGGCCAGCGCGTGCGGCTGCGCAAGCTCGCCGACGACGGCCTCGCCACGCTGGTGGCTGTGTATCCCGAGGGCGTGAACAACATCCCCGAGGGCCTGTTCGGCGGCCACGCGGGCGGCGCCGCGCGCGGCGCCATCCTCGATGGCGAGGGCGCGCTCGTGCACGACTGCGGAACGGGCGAACTCGTTTCCGTCGACCGCATCGACCGGATCGTCGAGGTCGTGCTGGCGGGGGGCGCCGGCTATGGCGACCCGCGCGAGCGCAACCGGAAGGACCTCGAGGACGACATCGCCAACGATCGCGTGACAGCTGAAGGCGCCCGGCGCGACTATGGCATGGAACCTGCGAGCCTTCGGGCCGCGGAGTAGGCAAGGCCGCCCGCGCCGGCGGCGCGGCGGGATAATCGGACGAACCCGTGGAGGGATGGGACATGGATAGACGACACGTACTCCGGCTCGCAGCAGCGACCGCCATCGTCGGCGGCGCGCTGGCGGGCACGATGGCCGCGACCCCGGCGCAGGCCCAGGCGAGGAAGATCCTCGTCGTGGCCAGCAACCAGGACGTTCCGAACTTCGACCCGCACGTCGCAACGGGCTACTCGGCCTCCGCGTTCATGCGCAACCTGTACGACTCGCTGGTGCGCGTGGAGGGCAATCCCGTGAAGGTGGTGCCGCACCTCGCCCAGTCGTGGACGGTGTCACCGGACGGCATGGAGTACACCTTCAAGCTCGACCCGGCCGCGAAGTTCTCCGACGGCTCGCCGGTGACAGCGGAGGCGGTGGTCTACTCGTTCCAGCGGCTGACACGCCTGTCCAAGGGCAACTCGTGGATGGTGTCCGGCATCATCGACCAGAACAGCGTCAGCGCGGTCGATCCGCAGACGGTGAAGATCAAGCTGGTGAAGCCGTTCGTGGCGTTCGTTCACGTGCTGCCGTGGCTGTGGGTGGTGAACCCCAAGGAGGTCGAGGCCAACAAGGGCGCCGACGACGGCCAGACCTGGCTGCGCAGCAACGTGGCGGGCTCGGGCGCGTTCAGGATCAAGCGGGCCGAGCCCGGCAACCTCTACGAGTTCGAGAAGGTCGCCAGCCCCTGGAAGCAGGGCAGCGGCAACCTGACGGGCGCGATCTGGCGCATCATCCGCGAGACGTCGAACCAGCGTCTGGCGCTGCAGCGCGGCGAGGCGCACATCGCCGTCGACCTGACGGCCGAGGACATGGACGCCCTCAAGGACAAGCCGGGTGTGGTGAGCATCATCGAGCCGGAGTTCCGCACCTTCTCGATCAAGATGAACACGCAGCACGGGCCGCTGGCGGACCTGAACCTGCGCAAGGCGATCTCCTACGCGTTCAACTACAAGGCGATGGAGGAGTCATCGAGCTACCAGCAGCTGATGGTGGGCCCGCTGCCGCACGGAATCTTCGGGCATGATCCCAAGCTGGCGGTGCCGACGACGGACCTCGACAAGGCGAAGGAGTTCCTCGCCAAGTCGAAGACGCCGAACGGCGGCATCAAGCTCACGGCGGTGCACGTCTCCGGGCTGGAACAGCAGCGCCGCTTCGTGCTCGTGCTGCTGGACAGCCTGAAGAAGCTGAACATCGAACTCGACATCAAGCCGATGGTATGGCCGGACATGGTCGCGTCGACGGCGTCGCCGGACAAGATGGCGGACTTCTTCCCCGTCTACCAGACGGCGAACTATGGCGATCCCGACAACATCGCCTTCGCCGCCTACCACTCCTCGCGCAACGGCAACTGGCAGAACCCGGTCTACAAGAGCGCGGCGGTGGACGACCTGATCATGCGCGGGCGCGCCGAGACGGACGAGGGCAAGCGCAAGCAGATCTACCTCGACTTCCAGAAGCAGGTGGTCGAAGACGCGCCGGACATCTTCGGCGTGCTGGAGAAGCGCAAGCTGGCGCTGCGCTCCGACGTGCAGGGGCTCGTCTTCACGCCGGTGGCGTCGAACGCCATCGAGTTCTTCCCCCTGTCGCTGAAGTGAGGACGCGGACCGCCGCCGCCTCCGGGCCGGCGGCGGTCCCGTTCCCCCGGCCATGCTG
>JAIYAB010000433.1 GCA_027489275.1 Hyphomicrobiales bacterium | reverse complement strand
TGCACGTCCTGGAATCCGGCCTCGTCCAGCCCGCGGCGGATCTCGCCGACGCGGCCGTCCATCATGTCGGAGGGGGCGACGATGTCGGCCCCGGCGCGGGCCTGGTTCACCGCCTGCCGCACGAGGACATCGACCGTCTCGTCGTTGAGGATGCGGCCGTCGTCGAGCAGGCCGTCATGGCCGTGGCTGGTGTAGGGATCGAGTGCGACGTCGGTCAGCAGGCCGATCTGCGGGACCGCCGCCTTGATCGCGCGGCATGCGCGGGAGACGAGGTTGCCGGGGTTGAGCGCCTCGCCGCCGCGCTCGTCGCGCAGCGCGCGGTCGGTGTTCGGGAACAGGGCGATGACGGGAATGGCGAGCGAGGCCGCATGCTCGGCCGCGCGCACCGCCTCGTCCACCGTCATGCGATCGACGCCCGGCATCGAGGCGATCGGCTCGCGTCGGTCCTCGCCGTCCATGATGAAGATCGGCCAGATCAGGTCGTCCACCGAGAGCGTATGCTCGCGCACGAGGCGCCGCGCCCAGTCCGACTTGCGGTTGCGGCGCGGGCGTTGGATGAGGCCGAGGTCGGGACTCCTCTGCTCCAGGGCATGGGCCGAGTCCCTGTCCGAGGTTGAGCGGCCCACCGGTATCGGGCGCATCGCCATGGAGCGTCTCCTGCTGTCCGGCCGCATCGTCCGGCGGCTCTAGTTTAGAATCGTAACATTGTTTGCCGCAGCGCCGGAAGGTGGACGTTGGGCGATTCGGCGCCTCGCGTTGACGCCCCCCGCGCGCACGGGCTAACTCGACCGCGGGGCGAGGGCAGGGGGCGTGACGTGATGAGCCGGGTGCAGGGAACCGCCGGCGAGCCGGATGCGGAGGTCGTGTTCCGGCGGCTCGGCTTCGTGGGCCACATCCTGCTGAACCGGCCTCGCGCGCTGAACGCCCTGACCCACGGCATGGTGCGCGCCATCCACGCCGCGCTCGACGACTGGGCCGAGGACGGCTCCGTGCGCACCGTGGTCATCGAGGGCGCCGGCGGGAAAGCGTTCTGCGCCGGCGGCGACATCCGCGTCCTGCACGACCACGGCAAGGCCGGCCGCCATAGCGAGGCGCTCGCCTTCTGGCGCGACGAGTACGAGCTCAACGTCCGAATCAGGCGATACCCCAAGCCCTACGTCGCCCTCGTCGACGGCATCGTCATGGGCGGCGGGGTCGGCGTATCGCTGCATGGCAGCCATCTCGTGGCCGGCGAGCGCTTCGTCTTCGCCATGCCGGAGGTGGGAATCGGCTTCTTCCCCGACGTCGGCGCGACCTACGAGCTGCCGCGCCTGCCGAGCCTGGCTGGCCGCTACATCGCGCTCACCGGCGCCCGCATCGGCGCCGCCGACGCGGCCGCCCTCGGCCTCGCGACCGCCGCCGTTGGATCCTCCGGCTTCGATGGCATCCGCGACGCCCTGGCGGACGGCGGGGAGCCCTCCGCCGTCATTGCCGCCGCCGCGCCGGCGGCCGGCCCCGCCCGCCTCGGCGAAGCAGAGCGCGCCGTCGTCGCCCGCTGCTTCGCCGCCGACTCGGTCACCGGCATTCTTGCCGCACTGGACGCCGCTGCTGTCGCGGGCTCCGCCTTCGCCGCCGAAACTGCCGCCACGGTGCGCGGCAAGTCGCCTCTCAGCCTGGCCATCGCCCTCGAGCAGATGAAGCGCGGCGCGGGCCTGTCCTTCGAGGAGGCCATGCGCCTCGAATTCCGGATCGTGTCGCAGATGATGCGCAACGCGGACTTTTTCGAGGGCGTGCGGGCCGCGGTCATCGACAAGGACCAGTCGCCGCGCTGGGTGCCGGGCGACATGGCCGCCGTGACGCCCGCGATGGTCGAGACGTTCTTTCAGCCCCTCGACCATGAACTCGCCGCCGACGGGCGGCGGCGGCCATGAGCGAGCCGCTTCACGGCGCGAAGGGGGCGGGAGCGGAGGGCGATGCGGTCAGGCGCGTTGCCTGGGACCGCGTCCTCGTGTGGTTCATGCGCGTCATGGCGATGGTCTGGATCCTGAAGGGCCTCGTCGCCTGGACGATCATCATCGGCGTGACGCTGCCGGGGTTGCCGTCCTTTCCGGACATGCTGCCGCCCGCCCAGGCCATCGTCGTCGCCTTCGCCGTCCTCGACCTCCTCGCCGCTATCGGCCTGTGGCTGACCAGCACGTGGGGAGGCGTGCTGTGGCTCCTCGCGGTGATGACGAACGTCGTCATCGCTGTCTTGCGACCGGTCGACGTCGGCACGTCGCCGACGGTCGCCGGCTTGCAGCTTTGCCTCGTCGTCGCCTATGTGACGCTGTCCTGGCTGGCCTCGCGAGACGAGTAGCCGCCGTTCGGACGGATGCGAGCCCTTCGCGTGAAGATTCGGGGGCGGAACGTCGTTTTTACCCGGTTTTCTCCAAGCTCAGACTTGGCTTCATGGTAAACGGACGTTTAGGTAAACATTGCACCGCCGTTTATTCAAACTGTTGCGATACCGTGAATCCCCGATTCATTCCGTTGCTTAAACTCGTCTTCATGCCCTCCCGTTACAACTCTGGAAACGCAGGCCGGAAAAAACACGGTCAAACAGGGTAGTGCAGTGAGGCAGAACATGAAGACCGCTCTCAAGCCACTTGATCAGCGCGAAACCATGCCGGCATCCGCGGACGTCAGCCCGCTCTATATCGAGGCGCTGACGCTCGTCGAACGGCTCCATCGCCGTCTCCTCGACGTGATCAAGGACGAATTCGACCGTCGTGGCCGTTCCGACGTGAACAGCGTGCAGGCGCTGCTCCTCTACAACATCGGCGACAAGGAGTTGACCGCGGGCGAGCTTCGCACGCGCGGCTACTACCTCGGCTCGAACGTGTCATACAACGTGAAGAAGCTCGTCGAGATGGGCTACCTTCACCACCAGCGGTCTCGTGTCGACAGGCGCTCGGTCCGGATCAGCCTGACGGAGCAGGGGAGGGAGGTCCACGAAATCGTGAAATCCCTCTATGACAAGCATGTACGCACCGTGGAGCAGATCGGCGGCATCTCGTCCGACGATTTCCGCCAGGTCAACACGGCGCTCGCTCGCCTCGAGCGCTTCTGGACGGATCACATCCGATACCGTCTCTGAACTCTTTCTGCGCCTGCCCTTCGATTGGCGGCCGGAGCGATCCGGCCGCCTTTTCGCGTCGTCAGTCGCGGACCTGGTCTGCCGTCACCCGGCTGGCGCCGGCCACGCGGCCGGGCGGCAGCGGCAGGAACGGGCTCGTGCGGGCGGCATAATCCTCGAAGCCCGGCCGCTGTGACAGGTGGGTCTCCAGCGGCGGGATGCCCGACACCTTGATCAGCAGCCAAGTCAGCAGGGCCGGCCCCGCGAAGGCCCACAGCGAGCCGCTCAGGCCGAAGGCGAACAGGCCGAGGCCCCACCACAGCACAGTCTCGCCGAAGTAGTTCGGGTGGCGGCTCCAGGCGAACAGGCCGGTCGTGAGCAGCCGGCCGCGGTTTGCCGGGTCCGCCTTGAACCGGACGATCTGCAGGTCTGCGGCCGACTCCAGCGCGAAACCCGCCAGAAACATGACGATGCCGGCGATGACAAACGCCTGGTCCGCGTCGCCGGCCGGCGACGCGGCCAGCGCGAAGTGCACCGGCGTGGCGACGAGCCACATCACGACCGCCTGCAGCATGAAGACCATCCAGAAGCTGCGCCTCGGCCAGCCTTCGGGGTCGGCGCTGCGCATCGCTGCGTAGCGCGGGTCCTCAGCCTCCGCTGCGCCATGGCGCCGCACCAGATGGATGCCGAGCCGCAGCGCCCATGCCGTCACGAGCAGGAGGAAGAGCCCGCGCTGCGCCGTCCATGGGCCGACGAGCATCGCCTCGACCCAGCCGATGACGGCGAAACCGAACCCCCAGTAGAGATCGACGACGCTGCAGTCCTGCCTGCGCACACTGAGCCGCCACAGCAGGGCGAAGGCGACCAACGTCACGGCGAGGGCGGCGAGAGCCGCAACCCAGCCGGGCGAAATCCATGCGGTCATCGTCGTCATGCGTTCAATGTCTCGTGTGGCAGGCGACACCGCGCCGCTTTTGCCATAAATATGCCGGACTGGACGGTGCCTGTGCAGTCCGACTGACCCCGATCCCTCTGGTGACGGATCGTTTACGCTGACCTGCGAAGGATCGACGTGACGGTCCTCCATCAAGCCAACCGGTACTGATACGACCCATGAGCGCTTTCAGATCGATGTCCCGCCGCGAGTTCCTTCCGGCCTTCGCGTCCCTCCTCGCCGCGACCACAGCAGGCATCGGGGCGGCGCACGCGCAGGAGATCGGCGGTCAGGCCGAGTGGAAGCAGAGCTACGACGCCGCCACCAACCTGCGCGTTGCCCGCTCCACCACGCCGGTCCTGTCGCCGATGACGCTTCAGGCCACCGAGCAGATGATCGAGACGTACCGCCGGCTCGTCTCCGCGGGCGGCTTCCCGCAGATGCCGCAGGCCAACAACCTGCGCGTCGGGGCCAAGGGTCCGGTGGTCGTCGCGCTGCGCAAGCGCCTGATCGCGTCGAACGACCTCGATCCCTCGCTGGGCACCTCGCAGACCTATGACAGCTTCGTCGAGGCCGGCGTGCGCCGCTTCCAGGAGCGCCACGGCCTGATCCCGACCGGGGTCGTCAACGCCGCCACCGTCACCGCGATGAACGTCTCGGCGGACGTGCGGCTGCGCCAGCTCGAGACGAATGTGGTCCGCCTGCGCTCCTACGCCGGCAACCTCGGCAACCGCTTCGTCGTCGCCAACATCCCGGCGGCGCTGGTTGAGACGGTCGAGAACGGGATGGTGATGACCCGCCATGCGGCCGGCGTCGGCAAGATCGACCGCCAGTCGCCGGTGATGACGTCGCGCGCGACCGACATCAACTTCAACCCCTACTGGACCGTGCCCGCTTCGATCATCCGCAAGGACCTGATCCCGAAGATGCAGGCCGACCCGAACTACCTGACCGAGAACAAGATCCGCATCTACAATCAGCAGGGCCAGGAACTGCAG
>JAIYAB010000278.1 GCA_027489275.1 Hyphomicrobiales bacterium | reverse complement strand
GAAGATCAGGATCGCGTTCTTGGCTGCGAGCGCCACCAGCACGACGAGACCGATCTGCGCGTAGAGGTTGTTAGAGAGGCCCATCAGCAGCAGGAAGCCCATGGCGCCTGCCACGGCGACGCCGACCGACAGCATCACCGCGACCGGAAGCGACCAACTCTCGTACAGCGCGACCAGGAACAGGTAGGCGAACAGGATCGACAGGGCGAAGATGAAGCCCGTCTGGCCGGCCGCCTCCTTCTCCTGCAGGGCGGTGCCGGTCCACGCGAAGCCGAAGCCGGCGGGCAGCGTCTTCGCCGACACGGCCTCCATGGCGGCCAGAGACGTGCCCGAGGAGACGCCGGGGGCCGGTTCGCCATTGATCGTCGTGGAACGCAGGTTGTTGTATCGCACGAGGCTTGCGGTAGAGACCTCGAGGTCGCTGGCGGCGATGGCGCGCAGCGGCACCATCTCGCCGCGCGCGTTGCGCACGTTGACGCGGTAGATATCGTCGGCCTGCATGCGGTCCTCGGGACGCGCCTGCAGCATCACCGACCACGTGCGCCCGAACTGGTTGTAGTCGTTGACGTAGTATCCGCCGAGGGTGGCCTGAAGGGCGGCGAACACCTCCGACAGGTTGATGCCGAGCTGTTGCAGGCGCTCGCGGTCGAGATCGAGGCGCAGCTGCGGCGTCGAAACGGAGAAGCTCGACCGCACCCCGGCCAGCGCCGGGTCCTGGTTGGCGTTGATGACGATGCCGCGCGAGACCTGCGCCAGCGTGTCGATGGACGCGCCCTGCAGGTCGAGGAGCTGGTACTCGAAGCCCGAACCGGTGCCCAGCCCGATGATCGGGGGCAGGTTGAACGCGAACGCGACGCCCTGCGAGACCGTATTGAGCTTTGGCTGAAGGCGGCGCAGCATGGCCTGCACGGATTGCGGCTGGCCGCGCTCCTTGGCGAGCTTCAGCCGCTCCTCGAACGGCTTGAGCCCGGCGATGAACGAGGCGCGGTTCGACAGCACGAGGCCCTCGGTGATCGAGTAGCCCGTCACGGTGATGAGCTGCCCGAGGCCCGGCTCGCTGCGCAGGATCTCCTCGATCTGCCGCGCGACCTCCTGCGTCCGGTTGACGGACGCGCCGGGCGGCAACAGCACCTCGGCCATGAAGGCGCCCTGATCCTCGTCGGGAAGGAAGCCCGTCGGCGTGATCTTGCCGAGCCAGCCGGCGAGCGCGAGGGAGACGACGAGCAGCGCCACCGTGAGGCCGAGGCGGCGCACGAGGATCCGGCACCCGGCCACGTAGCCGTCGCGCGCCTTGTCGATTCCCGCCTGCATCCTGCGGATGATGCCGATGGGCTTCATGCCGTGGGTGAGCAGGATCGAGCACAGCGCCGGCGACAGCGACAGCGCGTTGACCGCCGAGATCACCATCGCCACCGACACGGCGACGGCGAACTGCTGGTAGAGCTGGCCGGTGATACCGGGAATGAAGGCCGTCGGCACGAAGACCGACAGCAGCACCAGCGTGATGGCGATGATCGGGCCCGTGATCTCCGCCATCGCCTTCTTGGTCGCCTCGGCGGGCGACAGCTCGGGATGCTCGTGCAGCACGCGCTCGACGTTCTCGACCACGACGATGGCATCGTCGACGACGATGCCGATGGCGAGCACGAGGGCGAGCAGGGAGACGGTGTTGGCCGAGAACCCCAGCGCCAGCATCACCGCGAAGGTGCCGATCAGCGAGACCGGCACGGCGATGATCGGCACCAGCGTGGCGCGCAGGCTGCCGAGGAAAATGAAGACCACGATGCCGACGAGGACGAACGCCTCGATCAGCGTGTGAATGACCTCGTTGATCGTGTCCTTCACGAAGACGGTCGTGTCGTAGACGATCTCGATGTCCATGTCCTCGGGGAAGCGGGTCTTCATGTCGGCGAGCGCCTTGCGGATGCCCTCGGCGACGGCGACCGCGTTGGCGCCGGGCGCCTGGTAGATTCCGATGGCGGTACCGGGGCGGCCGTTGAGGAAGCTCTGCGAATCGAGCCGCCGGGCGCCGACGCTCACCTGCGCGACGTCGCGCACGCGCACGGTGCTGCCGTCCGGGTTGGCGCGCACGATGATGGCGGCAAACTCCTCGGGCGAGGTGAGGCGGCCTTGCGTCGTGATGGTGAGCTGGAACTGGGTGTCGCCCGTGAGCGGCGCGGCGCCGATGCGCCCGACCGCGGCCTGCGCGTTCTGCGACTGGATGGCGCGGATCAGGTCGGCCGGGGTCAGGTTCAGCGCCGTCATCCGCTCGATGTTGAGGTCGACGTTCATCGCGTAGTCGAGCGGGCCGAACAGCGACACGCTGCCGACGCCGGGCACGCGGCCGAGCGTGTCGAGCATGTTGATGGTGACGTAGTTGGACAGGAACAGGCCGTCGAAGGTGCCCTTCGGCGAATAGACGGCCGGCACCTGCAGCAGCGCCGAGGACGCCTTGGCGACGGTGACGCCGGCGCGCTGCACCTCCTGCGGGAGCTTGGGCAGCGCAAGCTGCACGCGGTTCAGCACGTTGACGGCGTTGAGGTCCGGATCGCTGCCGACCGCGAAGGACACGGACAGGCTGTAGCTGCCGTCGTTGCCGGAGGTCGACTTCATGTACAGCATCTTGTCGACGCCGTTGACCTGCTGCTCGATGAGCTGGGCGATCGTCTGCTCGACGACCTGGGCCGAGGCGCCCTGGTAGCTCGCCTTCACCGACACCTGCGGCGGCACGATGTCGGGGAACTGGGCGACCGGGATGCGGAAGATGGCGAGCAGGCCGGCGATCGTGATCACGATGGAGATCACGAAGGCCATCCGGGGCCGGTCGACGAAGACGGCGGAGATCATGGGGTCTGCCTTGTCCGGGGCCGGGATCGGTGCACGTCAGGAGCGCGCGGGCGAGGGGGGCGCGACCGTGGGCGCGACCTGCATGCCGGGCCGAACGCGGACCATGCCCTCGACGATGACGCGCTCGCCCTCGGCGAGCCCCTTCTCGACCACCGTGAGCCCGCCGCGCTGGGCGCCGAGCTGCAGGCGCTTGACCTGCACCCTGTCTCCCTCCCCGACGACGAGGACGAATGGGCCCTGCTGATCGATGGCGATGGAGGCGGTCGGGATGACCAGGCGCTTCTCCGGCTCGCCGATGGCGAGCAGCACCCGCACGGACGAGCCGTCGATCAGCACGCCCTTCGGGTTGGGGATGGTGGCGCGCACCGTGACGCTGTCGGTGCCCTGGTTAGCGGCGACGTCGAGCAACTGGACGCGGCCGGTCTGGTCGTAGGTCGAGCCGTCGGCCAGCCGCAGGCCCACGACGATGCGCTGCGGCTCGCCGCCGGCGCGCTGGCGCGCCTGGAGAAGCTCGCGCTGGGTGACCGGGAACGTCACGTTGATGGGATCGATGCTCACGATGGTGGCGAGGGGGCCCGTCGCCGGGCTGACCAGGTTGCCCGGAGTGACGGTGGCGGTTCCGATTCGCCCGTCGATGGGCGCAATGATCTCCGTATAGGAGAGGTTGATCTCGGCCGTGCGCAGCGCCGCCTGCGCCTTGGCAATGTCGGCCTTGGCCTTCGCGTCCTCGGCGATGCGCTGGTCGAGCGTGGCCTGCGGGGCGTTGCCGCGCTCCGCGAGTTCCTTCGTGCGCTGCAACTGCACGACGGCGTTGGCCTCGATCGCCTGGGCGGCGGCGACGTCGGCCTTGCGCTGGTCGACGGTGGCCTCGTAGGGCGCCTTGTCGATGAGGAACAGCACGTCGCCCTTTTTCACGGACTGGCCTTCCCGGAACCGCTGCTCGGTGATGAAGCCCTCGACGCGCGCGCGCAGCTCCACCTTCTCGGCGGCCTGGATGCGGCCGAGGAAGTCGGCCGAATCGGACAGGGCCTGCAGCGCCACGGGGGAGACGACCACCGCGGGCAGGCCCGGCGGCGTCTGGGCCAGCGCCGGGACGGGCAGGACGAGGCAGGCGGCGAGAGCCGCGTTGCGAAGACCGCGCAGAACCATGATCCGTGTTCCCCTAAAGCAGGGTTCCTTTTTGCCCCGCATCGCATGCAAAGGTCCAGCCCGGATGACGGGCACTCGCGCCGGGGCCGGGGTCATCCCGCCGCAGGCAGGCGGGCACGGACGTCGGCGCGCAGCTCCGGCAGCAGCTCGCGCTCGAACCAGGGATTGCGCTTCAGCCACGCATTGTTGCGCCAAGAGGGGTGGGGCAGGGGATAGACGCCCATCTCCGCCCGGATCGTCGCCCAGCGGGCCACGGTGTCGCCGAGCGTGCGGCCGACGAGGTCGGGCCGGCCGAGGCGGGCGATGTGGTAGCGCTGCGCGTGCGATCCCAGCGCGACCACGAGCGAGGCCGCCGGCAGCGCGGCGAACAGGGCGTCGTGCCATGTCGCCGCGCATTCCCGCCGGGGCGGAAGGTCGGACCCCTTGGCGTCGTAGCCGGGGAAGCAGAAGCCCATGGGAACGACGGCGAAGAGGCGCTCGTCGTAGAACTCCGGCGCCGAGACGCCGAGCCAGGCGCGCAGCCGCTCGCCGGAGGGATCCGTGAAGGGCAGGCCGCTGCCGTGCACCCGGATTCCGGGCGCCTGGCCGCTGACGAGGATTCGCGCGCGGCCCTCGCCCACCCGGACGACGGGCCGGGGCGCATGCGGCAGGGGCCGCCCGCGCGGCGTCTCGATGCAGACGCGGCAGGCGGCGATGCGCTGCAGCAGCGCCGCGAGATCGGGCGTCGTCGGCCGCTCGGTCATGGCGTGACGGCAGCACGATCGCCCTTGCCGGTCAACGTGGCGGAGAGGCGTCACTCAGTGGCGGGCGCGCCAGTCGGCGGGCTGCTCGAACCGCGTGGCCCAGACGCCGCGTCGCTGGCCGCGGGCCTCTCGCTCCTCCGGCTCGTAGTCGCCATAGGCGAGGGCGGCGCCGCTACGCACCAGCTCGCGGTTGATGTCGCGCCCGGCGACGCTGCATTGCGCGAGGCCGCGGCCGTAGCGGTCGCGCTTACCGACACGGCACGTCACGGCGCCGTCGTCGAGCAGGGTTGCGAGGGCGTCCCGCGCCATGCGGCCGCACGGGACCTCGCCCTGCGGGGCGACGCAGGTCTGGCGCAGCTCCGGCGCGTCGAGACCCTCGAGGCGAAGCTCGACCCCGTCGAGACGCAGGCTGTCGCCGTCCATCGCGACGGCCCGGCCGGTCATCGCGGTGCGCGGTCGCAGATCGTCGAGGCCGAACCAGCCGACCGCGCCGGCCACGAGCCCCGCCACGATGCCGGCCAGCAGCGCCCTGAACGGCCCCCTCGCCCGACTGCGCCATGTCATGGCGCCCATGCTCCCGGCCCGGATGCGGCGAATTGCAGGCGTCCGATCATCCTGACGTTAACTCTTTTCGGACAAGCTGAACCCGTGGGAGCCGCGGCCTGGTGAGCCCGGCAGGGACAATGACGGACCTTACGCCAGAAATCATCCAGCGCGGACGCGGCGCCGATCCGGAGGCCGTCGCCCGCCGCCGGCAGGTGAACTCGCAGTTGCGCGCGGTCCGCGAAAAGCTGACCTCGGGCTCTGGGCTCGAGCGCGCGTTCGACTACGAGCTTCTGCGCCTGTTCGCCGAGACCCACCGCAGCAGCCTCGCCGCCATGCTGCTGCTGATCGTGATCGTCGGCGTGACGTGCCTGATCTGGCTCGACGTGGCCAAGATTCTGCTGTGGATGCTGGTCGCCATGGCGTCGGCCACCTGCCTGGCGCTGGTCGCCAAGCGGTTCCTTCGGCTTGAGGCCGAAAAGGTCGTCATCCGCGCGTGGCGGCGCAGCTTCGCGCTGTCGGCGCTGCTGCACGGCATGAGCTGGTCCTTCCTGCTGACAATTCTCCTGCAGGTGGATGGCAGCGGCGCGCGCACGTTCCTGCTGTTCCTTGCTTTGCTCGTCACCGCCGTCACGGTGATGCTGTCGTTCAATGTGCCGATGAGCGTGTACGCCGGGATCCTGCCAGTCACGGCTGTGATCACCGGCAACCTCGTCGCCTCGCGCGCCGGCATCGAGTGGACGGCAATGGTGGCGATCGCGGTGGGCTGCCAGCTCTACTTCGCCGCGCTGTCGAACCGCCTCTACCATACGACGATAGCGACGCTCGAGTTCCGGGCTGAGAAGGACGCGCTGATCGCCGAGCTCGAACAGGCCAAGGCCAATTCCGACGAGGCCCGACGCCGGGCGGAAGAGGCCAACGTCGCCAAGTCGCACTTCCTCGCGACGATGAGCCACGAGCTGCGCACGCCGCTCAACGCCATCCTCGGCTTCTCGGAGGTGATGAAGTCCGAACTCTTCGGCCAGCACCAGGTGCCAGCCTATCGCGAGTATTCCAACGATATCCACGCGTCCGGGAAGCTGCTGCTCGACATCATCAACGAGATCCTCGACCTCTCCCGCATCGAGGCGGGGCGCTACGAGCTGAAGGAGGAGGCGGTCAATCTCGTTCATATCGTGGACGACTGCCGTCACATGCTTCAGATGCGCGCGCGAGCGCGCTCGATCACCATCAAGGAGGCGGTGGAGAAGGACCTGCCGCGCCTGTGGGCGGACGAGCGCGCGGTGCGCCAGATCGCCCTGAACCTCCTGTCCAACGCCATCAAGTTCACGCCGCAGGGCGGCGAGGTGACGCTGAAGGTGGGCTGGACCGCCACCGCCGGCCAGTACTTCAGCGTGAAGGACAACGGCCCCGGCATCCCCGAGGACGAGATTCCCGTGGTTCTGCAGTCGTTCGGCCGCGGGTCGCTGGCCATCAAGACGGCGGAGCAGGGCACCGGCCTCGGCCTGCCCATCGTCAAGGGCCTCGTCGACATGCATGGCGGCACGCTGACGCTGAACTCGGTCCTGCGCGAAGGGACGGAGGTGGTCGTCACGTTCCCGGCCTCGCGCGTGATGGATACGGTGCTTCCCGTCTCCGGCGAGCAGGACGGACCGGCCCCGCCGCCCGGACCGCAGCCGACGCTGCGCCGCCAGCGGGCGGCCTGACGCCGCGCCCGCAAGGCTCAGTCCTTTCCGCTCACCCCGGCCTGCGCGAACGTCGCCATGTCGCGGTGGCAGGCGACGGCGGCCTTGACGAGGCCCATGGCCAGCGCCGCTCCCGTGCCCTCGCCCAGCCGCATGCCGAGGTCGAGCAGCGGCGGCTTGCCGAGGCGCTCCAGCACCTCCCCGTGCGCGCCCTCCGCCGAAAGGTGGCCGGCCACGCAGTGGTCGATCGACTCCGGATCCAGCGCATGCAGGATCGCCGCCGACGCGGTGGCCACGTAGCCGTCCAGCACCACCGGCACGCGCTGCAGGCGCGCCGCCAGGATCGCCCCCGCCATGGCCGCGATCTCGCGGCCGCCGAGCCGGCGCAGCACCTCGAGCGGATCGTCGAGATGGGCGGCGTGCGTGGCGAGCGCCCGCTCCACCGCGTCGGTCTTGCGCGCCAGCCCGGCGTCGTCGACGCCGGTGCCGCGGCCGACGAAGCGGGCGGGATCGCCGCCATAGAGCGCGGCATAGATGGCCGCCGCGACGGTGGTGTTGCCGATGCCCATTTCGCCGACGCCGAGGAGGTCCGTGCCCCCTGCCATCGCCTCCATCCCGAAGGCCATGGTGGCGACGCAGGCACGCTCGTCGAGCGCCGGCTCGACCGTGATGTCGCCCGTGGGAATGTCGAGGGCGAGATCGAAGACCTTGAAGCCGAGGTCGTTGGCGGCGCAGATCTGGTTGATTGCCGCGCCGCCCGCCGCGAAATTCTCGAGCATCTGCCGCGTCACGGCCTGCGGATAGGCGGACACGCCCTGCGCCACCACGCCGTGATTTCCCGCGAAGACGCAGACGAGCGGGCGGGTCACCTCCGGCAGCGGCTTGGCCTGCCAGCGCGCCATCCACTCCACCAGGGTTTCCAGCCGGCCGAGGCTGCCGCCCGGCTTGGTGAGCTGCGCGTCCCGCGCCCGCACCGCCGCCGCCGCCGCCTCGTCGCCGGCCGGGAGGATGCCCAGCATGTGGCGGATGTCGTCGAAGGGGAGTCCGCTCGGTGTGGGGCCCATGCCATGCTCGCCTGCTGCGCCGCTGGATTCGGGCGGCGGTCTGCCATAGCAAGCGACGTCTGGAGCGCAAAGCCCGATGAGCCAGCCATCTCCCTCGCCCGTCGGCTCCCTCGTCGCGCTCGCGCAATGCCTGCGGTTCTACTCGCGCCTGTCGGTTCCGGCCGTGCCGGGCGAGGGGGACCCTCACGCGCTGCCCGATTTCGCCCGGATTCCGCGGATGCTGCCGCTGGCCGGCGCCGTCATCGGTCTGGTCGGCGCGGCAGCGTTGGTGCTGGCGCTGCGGCTCGGCCTGCCGCCGACCGTCGCCGCCGCTTGCGCAATCGCCGCGCTGGTCGCCGCCACCGGCGCCTTCCATGAGGACGGCCTCGCCGACACGGCTGATGGCTTTGGCGGCGGCACGACCCCGGCACGCAAGCTCGAGATCATGACAGACAGCCGGATCGGCACCTATGGCGGCGCCGCGCTGGTGCTTTCGCTGATGCTGCGGGTGACGCTGCTGTCCGCCCTCGTCGCGCAGTCGGGCGGCGCGGTCGCGGCGCTGGCGATCGTCGCGGTCGCCGCGGTGTCGCGCGTCGCGGGGCTCGTGCCCGTCTGGCTGCTGCCCAACGCCAAGCCCGACGGCAAATCCGCCGCCGTCGGCCGGCCGACCGCGGAGACGATGGTGCGCGCGGCACTGCTGGCGGGCGTGATCGGGATGGTGCTGCTGACGCCCGCGCACGGCCTCGTCCGCTCCGCCGTCGCGCTCGCCCTCGGCGTCGTCGCCGTCTGGCCGCTTGTCGAACTGTCGCGCCGGATGATCGGCGGCCAGACCGGCGACGTCGCCGGCGCGGCGCAGCAGGTGTCGGAGATCGTCATGCTGGCGGCGCTGGCGGCGCGGCCCTAGCGACGCCTGGCCGCGGCCGGCGGCTCAGGTGATGATGCCGAGGAGGAAGCGCAGGCAGATGATGGAGAGGAAGATGCCGAAGGCGACTTCCAGCTTTCGTTTTGACAGCCGGTGCGCCAACTGGACGCCGAGGGGTGCGGTCCAGATGCTGGTGGGGATGAGGAGCGCGGCGCCGAGGAGCGACACGTAGCCGAGCGAGAGCGGCGGCAGGACGGCCATCTTCGGCCAGCCAGCATAGACGTAGCCGATGGCGCCGGGGATCGAGATCAGCACGCCGAGGCCGGACGAGGTCGCCACGGCCTGGTGGATCGGGCGGCCGTAGAAAGTCATCAGCAGGTTGGAGATCTGGCCCCCGCCGATGCCCATCAGCGCGGAGAGGACGCCGATGACGAGGCCGTAGACCTTCATCAGCGGCCCCTTCGGCAGGTCCTCGGCGATCCGCCAGCTTTCGCGTCCGAAAAGAAGGCGGATGGCGCTTGCGCCCGCCACGACCACGAACACCGCCTTGAACACGTCCGGCGGCGCATAGCGCGCGGCCAGCGAGCCGGCGATCACGCCGATCACGACTGGAACCGCCCAGGCCTTGAGGATCGACAGGTCGACCGCCCCCTTGGCCTTGTGCGCACGGAACGATCGGATCGACGTGGGGATGATCACCGCGAGCGAGGTGCCGACCGCCAGCGGCATCCGGATGTCCTCCGGAATGCCCTGGAGCCGGAACATCTCGTACAGAACCGGGACGATGATGGCCCCGCCGCCGACGCCGAACACGCCGGCCAGCAGCCCGGTGAGGGCGCCGGCCACCAGAAGCCCGACGGCAAGAAAGACCAGTTGGGCGATCGCCACGTCCTGGAACATGGGGCAGGCACCTCGTGAACGGCGGCCTCCGGGGGGAGGCGCGGCGCGCTTCAGTGGGGCATTTCACGCGGCAGGGCAAGCACATCCGGCCCGCGCTCCGCGCATGCCGCCCGTGCCGGTCCGGTCAGTCGCTCAGGCCGCCGCGGTCGCGCACGCACATGATGGTGGCCGTCATGATGGCGCAGATCTTCGTGCCCGCAGCCGAGACCGCCTCGACCTCGGCCGTTGCAACGCTCAGGGTGCGCCCCGCCCGCACCACCTTGCCGCGCGCCACGAGGCGGTCGCCGGCGGCTGGCGCCAGGAGGTTGATCTTGAACTCCGCGGTCAGCACCGCGGTGCCCGGATCCATGAGCGAGAGCGCGGCATAGCCGCAGGCGCTGTCGGCGATGGTCGAGACGATGCCCGCGTGGACGAAGCCATGCTGCTGCGCCACCGCGGGGGCGACTGGCAAAGCGATGTCCACCTCGCCGGGAGCCACCCGAACGATCTGCGCGCCGATGGTCTCCATCACCGTCTGGCGCGCGAAGCTGCGGCGGACCCTGTCCTCGAAACCCTCGGGCGCGGCGTTGGCCATCATCGGGATCTCCGGGCGGCTCAGGCGGCCTCGGCCGTCTCGCGACGGACGAGGGCGGCGGCGTCGCGCAGCGTCGCCAGGCCGGCGCCGGGCTTCACGCCCTCGGTGGCGAGATGGCGCCGCCACGCCCGCGCGCCGGGCCGGCCGTTGAACAGGCCGAGCATGTGACGGGTCATGGAGTGCAGCCGATACCCCTCCGCCAGCCGGTCCGCCACATAGGCCTCGTAGCGGGAGAGCGCGTCGAAAACGTCGGACGCCGGCGCGGCCGCCCCGAAGATCTCCGGATCGACGCGCAGCAGCAGGGAGGGGTCGTGGTAGGCGGCGCGGCCGAGCATCGCGCCATCGACGAAGGCGAGCTGCGCTTTCGCCTCGTCGAGCGTGGCGATACCGCCGTTGATCGCAACCGGAAGGTCCGGCAGCCGGGCCTTCAGCCGATGCACGCGGTCGTAGTCGAGCGGCGGGATGTCCCGGTTCTCCTTCGGCGACAGGCCCTGGAGCCATGCCTTTCGGGCATGCACGACGAGACCGTCGACGCCGGCGGCGACCACGGCGTCGGCGAGCGCGTCGAGCGCCCTCTCCGGATCCTGATCGTCGACGCCGATGCGGCACTTCACGGTGACCGGGACGGCGACAGCCGCCTCCATGGCGGCGACGCAGTCGCCGACCAGGGCCGGTTCGCGCATCAGGCAGGCGCCGAAGCGCCCGTCCTGGACACGGTCCGAGGGGCAGCCGACGTTCAGGTTGATCTCGTCATAGCCTTCTTGAGCGCAGATGCGCGCGGCGGCTGCGAGTTCGCGCGGGTCCGAGCCGCCGAGCTGCACCGCGACCGGGTGCTCCAGCGCGTCGAAGCCGAGGATGCGCCGGCGGTCGCCGTGCAGGACGGCGCCCGTCGTCACCATCTCGGTGTAGAGCAGCGCGCGGCGCGTGAGATGGCGGTGGAAGGCCCGGCAGTGCCGGTCCGTCCAGTCCATCATGGGCGCGATGCTGAAGCGCCGGGCGTCGAGGCTGTTCATGTCGGGGTCTTGGCGTCCGCTGTCTGCCAGCGCATGTGCAGCATCGCGACGGCCGGATCAAGGCCGCCGGACGCGGAGATCGAAGCCTGCGAAGCTGTCACACATAAAATATCAACTCTTGATTGCATAAACCTTGAGCTACTCGTGTGGTAGCCAATGCGCATCCAACGCCTTTTCCTGTGCCTGGCGATCGTCGTGACCGGCCTCCTCGGGGTCGGCGCGGCCAGGCTGGTCTCGTGGAACTGGGCGATGTTCGACCGCGGCCGCTTCGGCGTCGAGGCCGCCGGGTCGCTCGCCCTGGTGCTGCGTGCGCAGGAGCGCGTATCGGCCGAGCGTGGGCCGACCAACGGCGCGCTGGGGGCGGAGGCCCCCCTCGACGATCGGACACGCTTCGCGCTGGTGAGCGCCCGCGCCGCGACTGACAACGCCATCAAGGCGGCGATGGACAATCTCGACCGGGAGAGCTTCGTCGATCTCGCCGCTGCCCGAGCCGGGTTGGAGAGCCTGCGCCTGCAACTGGCCGGCGCGCGGCGGACGGTGGACACCATCGTCGCGCGACCGATCGCCGAGCGCTCGCAGATCTCGATCGAGGCCGCAGTGGCGGGAATGGTCGCACTCATCCCCGAGGTCGGGCCCGTCCTGAACCTCGTGGAACGTGAGGCGGCCGCCGCCGATCCCGAGCTCGTTCCCATCATGTCGGTGGCGCGCCTGGCCGGAGACCTGCGCGACTATGCCGGCCAGATCGGATCCGTCTTCACCGTGGCGCTGGCGACCGGGCGGCCCGTCAACGAGGCCGAACTGATCCGCATCGCTCGGCTGCGCGGCCGCGTCGAGGTCCTGCGCGACCAGATCATGCTGAGCGCCGACAAGCTCGGCGCCGACCCGGACTTCGCGGCGCGGCTGGCAGGCATGGACGCCGGCTATTTCGGCAAGGGCCTCGACCTCGTCGAGGCGACGATCAGGACCGGGCGGGCGCCGGCGCCGAACTACGGCATGTCGACCGCCGATTTTGCCGCGCGCTACGTGCCTCTGATGGCATCGATCGTGGGCGTGCGCGACGTCGCGCTGGAGCGGGCTCAGGCGCTCGCGGCGACCGCGGCCCGCCGCGCGACGGGCCAGCTCGAGGTCACCCTGCTGGCGATCGTCGGAAGCCTGGTGACGGTCCTGCTCACGATCCTCCTGTTCCGCCGACGCGTGATCGACCCTCTCGCGGCGCTGACCCCCGCGGTCGAGGCGCTGGCGCAGGGTCGCTTCGACATTGCCGTCCCGCCCCTTGCGCGCCCCGACGAGATGGGCCGGCTCACGACGGCGCTGGAGGTGTTCCGGGACACCGCCGAGGCGCGCGCGCGTCTGGAAGGCGAGGCCGCCAGGGCCGGCGCGGCGGGCGAGCGCGAGCGCAAGGCTTTCATCGCCTCGCTGGCCGGGACACTGGAGCAGACGGTGCTGAGCCTCGTCGCCACCGTCACCCAGTCGGCCGCGAACCTGAACGGAACCGCGCTCACCGTGTCGGACGTCGCCGCGCAGACGGCGGGCGACGCCGAGCATTCGCGCCGCGCCACCGAACGGGCCGTCGGGCTGGTGGATGACGTCGCCCGCGCCGCCGCCACCATGTCGGCGCTGCTCGCGCAGACATCCGGCCATGTCGAGCGCTCGATGGACATCGCCGACCGGGCCGCGCAGGAGGCGGTGGCGACGGATGCCGTCATCGGGAATCTCGTGGACGCCGCCGCGCGCATCGACCGCGCCATCGACCTGATTTCCCAGATCGCCAGCCAGACGAACCTGCTGGCGCTCAACGCGACCATCGAGGCGGCGCGCGCCGGCGAGGCGGGGCGCGGCTTCGCCGTCGTCGCCTCCGAGGTGAAGGCGCTCGCCGCGCAGTCGGCCCACGCGGCGCAGGAGATCGCCGGCCAGATCGATGCCATCCAGAGCTGCGCCGACCAGGCTGCCGAGGCGCTGGGTCGGATCGGCCGTACGGTCGGCGACATCAACAACACGGCCCGCCTCGTTCGCGTCACGGTCGGGCAGCAGAGTGACGCCATCCGCCTCGTGGTGACGAACGTGGCGGAGGCGTCCGACAGCTCGCGCTCGGTGCTGGTGCGCATCGGCCAGCTCTCCGAGGTGTCGCAGACGGCCGAAGGCACGGCAACCGCGCTCTCGACGGCGGCCGGCGACCTCGCCGGCATGGCGACGCAACTGCAGGGCACAGTGGGTCGCTTCCTCGCGGAACTGCGCCAGTCGGCCTGATAACGTCCCGGAAAGTCGCGCTGCGGCAAGATCCGGTGCCATCGCAGCGAAGACGCGAAGGCCCGCCGGGTCTATTCTGACACTGGGGGAGACGTCGGCCCGTTCGGGCCTCGGGGACACGGATGACGCATCGGGCGGACTTCGACCGCGACGCGGCGGCCGGCATCATTGCCGGGCTGGCGCATCTCGATGGTGCGATGCTGCCCGTCCTGCACGCGCTGCAGGAGCGCTTCGGCTACATCGACGAGCAGGTGATCCCGCTGGTCGCCGAAGCGCTGAACCTCTCGCGCGCCGAGGTGCACGGCGTCGTCACCTTCTACCATGACTTTCGCCGGCGGCCCGCCGGCCGGCACGTGCTCAGGATCTGCCGCGCCGAGGCGTGCCAGTCGATGGGCTGCGAGGCTTTGGTGGAGCATCTGGCGGCCGAGCACGGCCTTTCGATGGGCGAGACGACCCCGGACGGGAAACTCACCGTGCAGGCGGTCTACTGCCTGGGCAACTGCGCGCTGTCGCCGGCGGCGCTTCTCGACGAGGAGCTCGTCGGGCGGCTCGACACGACTGTTCTGGACGGGCTCGTTGCCCGGGCGAAGGGAGCCGTGTCGTGACACTGCGCCTCTTCATCCCCCGCGACGCCGCCGCGCTCTCCGTCGGGGCGAACCGCGTGGCGAACGCAGTGATGGCCGAAGCCGCCATCTTCGGCCTGCCCGTGACCCTGACGCGGACCGGATCGCGCGGGATGCTGTGGCTGGAGCCGCTGGTCGAAGTGGAGCGCGATGGCGTGCGTCACGCCTTCGGCCCCGTCGCCCCGGCAGACGTGCCCTCGCTGATCAAGGCGCTGGCCGCCGATGCGCCGCATCCGCTCGCCCTCGGACCCGTCGAGGCGCTGGCCTGGATGCCGCGCCAGCAGCGGCTCACCTTCGCCCGCTGCGGCGTCGTCGATCCCCTGTCGCTTGCCGACTACGCGGCCCATGGCGGCTGGCGCGGGCTCCATGCGGCGCTGGCGATGGAGCCGCAGGCCATCGTCGACGCCGTGAAGGCGTCCGGCCTGCGCGGCCGCGGCGGGGCCGGGTTCCCGACCGGGATCAAGTGGAACACGGTGCTGCACGCTCCCGCCGGCCAGAAATACGTCGTGTGCAACGCCGACGAGGGCGACAGCGGCACCTTCGCCGACCGCATGATCATGGAGGGCGACCCCTTCGTGCTCATCGAGGGGATGCTCATCGCCGGTCTCGCCGTCGGCGCGACGAAGGGCTTCGTCTACATCCGCTCGGAGTATCCGCACGCGTTCCGCACCATGACCGAGGCCGTCGACCTCGCCCGTGCCGCGGGCTGGCTCGGCGGCGACGTCGCCGGCTCCGGGCAGGCCTTCGACATGGAGATCCGGCTAGGCGCCGGGGCCTATATCTGCGGCGAGGAGACCTCGCTGCTGGAAAGCCTGGAGGGCAGGCGCGGGCAGGTGCGCGCCAAGCCGCCGCTGCCGGCGCTCCATGGCCTGTTCGGCCGGCCCACCGTCGTGAACAACGTCCTCTCGCTGGCT
>JAIYAB010000299.1 GCA_027489275.1 Hyphomicrobiales bacterium | reverse complement strand
TTCCCGGCACCGCGGCAAGGAGGAGGACGGCGCAGAACTGTCGCCGCGCGGCGCGCAAGGGAACCTCCGGACGGACGGTAGGCCCGGCACGGGCGGCGTGCAGGACATGGTTAACACTCGTAAAACGGGTGTGGTTAACAGCCCGTAACCCGGGGTGTCGCAGCGGGTGTTCAGGCCGCAGCCGGCATGCTAAGCCGCGCTCATGAGCCGCGCCCCCGTCCAGGATCCGAGCATCGCCTCGGCGCTTCGCACCATCGAGACCGAGACGGCCGGCCTCGCCGCCCTCGGCGACGCCTTGCGCGACGGGCTCGGCGAGCCCTTCTCGCGGGCGGTGCAGGTCATCGCCGCCGCCGCGGGCCGGGTGATCGTGACGGGCATGGGCAAGTCTGGCCATGTCGGCCGCAAGATCGCGGCTACCTTGGCCTCCACCGGCACGCCGGCGCACTTCGTCCATCCGGGCGAGGCGAGCCATGGCGACCTCGGCATGATCCAGGCCGACGACGTGATCCTCGCGCTGTCATGGTCGGGCGAGACGGCCGAACTCATCGACATCGTCGGTTACTCCCGTCGCTTCGGCGTGAAGCTCGTCGGCATGACATCGAGCCCCGACAGCGCGCTGGGCAGGCAGGCGGACGTGGCGCTGATCCTGCCCCGGGCGACCGAGGCGTGCCCGAACGGGCTGGCGCCGACGACCTCGACCACCATGCAGCTCGCGCTCGGCGACGCGCTGGCCGTCGCGCTGCTGGAGGCGCGCGGCTTCGGCGCGAAGGACTTCCTCGTGTTCCACCCGGGCGGCAAGCTGGGCGCGCTGCTGAAGCAGGTGCGCAGCGTCATGCACGCGGGCGACAGCCTCCCGGTGGTCCGGACCGGAACCGGGATGACGGACGCCATCCGCGAGATGTCGGCGAAAGGCTTCGGCTGCGTGCTCGTGGTCGACGCAGGAGGCGCGCTGGCGGGAATCATCACCGACGGTGACCTACGCCGTCACATGGGCCCGGACCTCACCGCGCGCACGGTCGACGAGGTGATGACGCGCGGACCGCGCACCGTCGCGCCGGAGATGCTGCTGGCCGAGGCGCTGAAGATCGTCGAGACGCGCAAGATCACGTCGCTCATCGTGTCCGACGGCGCGCGGCCGGTCGGGCTGGTCCACGTGATGGACCTGCTGCGGATCGGAGCGGCCTGAGCGCTACGCGCTGGCGACCTTCAGCAGCATCCCATCCATCCCGACAACCCGCACCTGTGCGCCGGCGGGAAGGTCGGGACCCTCCACCCGCCACAGCGTATCGTCGACCCTGACGCGCCCGCGGCCCTCGCTGATCGGCTCTTCGAGGACGAAGGTGCGGCCGAGCAGCTTGGCTGCGCGATCGTTGAGCGCGGATTCGCCGCGCTGGCGGGGCGGGCCGATCATGCGCCGCCCGACAAGCACGGCCACCACCGAGAGGCCCGCGAAAACGAGCAGGGCCGCCTCGACCGGCAGGGCGACCACGAACAGCAGCAGCCCGGTGACAAGCGCCGCCAGCCCAAGCCAGACCATGAAGGCGCCCGGAGCCAGCAGTTCGAGGCCCATCAGCACCAGTCCGGCGATCACCCAGCCCCACGGGCCGACATCCAGCATCGCCATGGAGGGACCTCAGCTTCCGGCCGGACCGGCTGGCGGAACGGAGGCGCGCCGGGCGGCCGCGCCGCCGGCCTGCTGGTCGGCCCAGGCCGCCTTCGCGATCTCGGCGATGCCGCCGAGCCCGCCGATGAAGGCGCTCGTCTCGACGGGCATCATCAGCACCTTCTGGTTGGGCGCGCTCGCCAGCGCCTGCAGCGCTTTCACGTATTGCTGGGCGATGAAGTAGTTGATGGCTCCCATGTCCCCCCTGGCAATGGCCTCGCTCACCACGAGCGTGGCCTTCGCCTCCGCTTCGGCCGCGCGCTCGCGGGCCTCGGCGTCGCGAAAGGCGGCCTCCTTGCGGCCCTCGGCCTCGAGGATCTGCGCGGTCTTGTGACCCTCCGCGCGGAGAACCTCGGCCTGCCGCTGGCCCTCGGCCTCCAGAACGGCGGCGCGCTTCTCGCGCTCGGCCTTCATCTGGCGGGCCATGGAGTCGACGAGGTCCTTGGGCGGAACAATGTCCTTGATCTCGATGCGGTTGATCTTGATGCCCCAGGGCGAAGCGGCGGCGTCGACGACGCGCAGCAGCCGGTCGTTGATCTCGTCGCGGTGCGACAGGAGCTGGTCGAGGTCCATCGAGCCCATGACCGTGCGGATGTTGGTCATGGTCAGGGTGAGGATCGCCAGTTCGAGGTTGGCGACCTCGTAGGCGGCATGGGCGGCGTCGAGGATGGTGTAGAAGGCGACGCCGTCGACCATCACGGTCGCGTTGTCGCGCGTGATGACCTCCTGGCTCGGCACCTCGAGCACCTGCTCCATGATGTTCATCTTGGAGCCGATCGTCTCGACGTAGGGGATGATCAGCCCCAGTCCCGGCGTGAGCGTGCGCGAATAGCGGCCGAAGCGCTCCACCGTGTAATTGTAGCCCTGCGGAACAGTCTTGATTCCGGCGATCAGCGTGACGATGACGAAAATCACCAGCACGATCGCGAAGATCGTGAAGCCTGAAACCATCTCCATGCGAGCCCCCGTGCGCCGAATCACGCCCGCGGCAGTGTCCGACGCGTCGTCAGGGGCCGCAAGCGGCCGGCAGCCCGCCGCGCGGGGGCGAGAGGCGGGCGCTCAGAGGCGCGCCCAGCCCTGCAGCTCGCGCTCGACGACGTTGGCGATGACGTCCATCCCGTCGGGCGAGTCGTTGAGGCACGGCACGTAGGCGAACTGCTCGCCGCCGTGATGCATGAAGTGCTCCTTGTTCTCGCCCTCGATCTCCTCGAGCGTCTCGAGGCAGTCGGCCGAGAATCCGGGGGCAATGACCAGGATCTTCTTCACGCCCTTCGCGGGGAGTTCGCCCATGGTGTCGATGAGATAGGGCTTCAGCCATTCCGCCGTGCCGAAGCGCGACTGGAAGCAGGTCATGAACCTGTCCTTCTCCCAGCCGAGCGTCTCGCGCAGCAGGCGGGACGTCTTCAGGCACTGGCAGTGATAGGGATCGCCCTTGAGGAGGTACTCCTCCGGGACGCCATGGAACGACGCCACCAGCATGTCGGGCTCGAAGTCGATCTCGCCGAGCTTGGTCTTCACCGTCCGGGCCAGCGCCTCGATATAGACCGGGTCGTCATGCCACGGCGGAGCCACGCGCACGGCCGGCTGCCAGCGCATCTTCATCAGCGTCTCGAAGGCCCTGTCGCAGGCCGTGGCCGACGTCGCGGCGCAGGACTGCGGATAGAGCGGGACCAGCAGGATGCGGTCGCAGCCCTGCTCGTGCAGCCACTTGATCCGGTCGGGGGTCGAGGGATTGCCGTAGCGCATCGCCCAGTCGACGACGATGCGCGGGTCGCGGTCCTGGATCCGGGCGGCGAGCTGCTCGGCCTGCGAGCGCGTGATGGTCTTCAGCGGACCCTCGTTGCGCTCCTTGTTCCAGATCGAATCATAGTCGCGGCCCTTGGGGCCCGGACGCACGGTAAGGATGATCAGGTTGAGGATCGGCCACCAGATCAGCCGCGGCGTCTCGATGACGCGCCGGTCGGAGAGGAACTCCTTCAGGTAGCGGCGCATCGACCAGAAGTCGGTCGCGTCGGGCGTGCCGAGATTGAGGAGCAGCACCCCGATCTTGCCTACCTTGACCTGCGGATGGCCCGCGGGGAGCGGGCCGACCGCGCTGAAGGAGGCGTTGTCGGGGCGCGTCATCATGTTCATCGTATACCAAGCTCCCGCGGACTTTAGCCGGCCGATCGCCCGCTGTCGCCCCGTGTCGCGGCGCCCGGCCGCGTCCCCACATGGAAAGTCCGCCACGAGACCGTGGCGGACGATCCTCCTGCGACACTTACGCACGGGTTTCCGTACTGGACCACTGCGCCCGCGTCGAGACGACGAAAGGGCGAGAACGGCCTCCCGGCAGGTCAGCGGATGACGATACGGCCCTCCGTCCGGGCATCCACCGTCTGCACCTTGCGGACGTAGGCCATCACCTCGTTGGCGAGGAGCTTGCCGTCGGTGTCGCCGATGAGGACCTTGCCCTTGCCCAGCGAGGTGTAGCCGTCGCCGCCCGAGAGCATGAAGTTGTTCGACGCGACCTTGTACTTCGCGGCGAGGTCGAGCGGCGCGCCGCCGACGGTGATCGACACGACGCGCGATCCGACCGGAGCCTTGGCATCGACCTCCATCTTCAGGCCCGAGACCTGCGGGAAGCGGCCGGCGCGGTTCTCCATCTGCGACACGCCGTTCTCCAGCGCCGCCTTGATGTCGGCCCCGGTGATCTCGACCATGATCGAGGTGTTGCCGAAGGGCAGTTCGGACAGGATGTCGCGCCGCGACAATTTTGCGCCTGCGGGATACTGCTTGTTGGCGCGGATGCCGCCGCCGTTGGTGATGGCGATGTCGGCTCCGGTGGCCGCGCGGATCGCGTCGGCGATCAGGTTGCCGATGGCGGCCTCCTGCGACCGCACGATGGCCGAGCGGCTGTCGAGTTCGCCCACGGTGGAGCCGATCTCGACGTCCAGTTCCTTGCTGAGCTTGTCCTCGTAGCCCTTGACGACCGCCGCGACCTCCGGATCCGGGTCGACGGTGGAGGAATCGTGGACGCGGAAGCTGGGAGACCAGGCGACCTTGCGGTCCTTGCCCTCGCCGGTGACCTGCACGACGAAGTCGATCGCGGTGACGAAGTTGCCTTCCTCGTTGCTCTCGACCGCCACCGTCTTGCCGTCGAAGCCGATCCACAGGTCGTGGTCATGGCCCGACAGCAGCACGTCGACGAGACGGGAGCGCACGATGGCGTTGTCCATGTCGCGGTCGGTGTGGGTGACGGCGACGATGATGTCGGCCCCGGCCTGCTTCAGCTTGCCGACGCTGGCGCGCAGGGTCTCCAGCTCGTTGGCGAACCGGATGTCGCCGGACTGGGACATCTGGGGCGTGGTGGCGAGCGCGAGGCCGACGACGCCGACCTTCACCGGGCCGAGCGTGAACACCTCGGTGTCCTTCATCCCGGGGATCGGCGATCCGTCGGCCTGCCGCATGTTGGCGCCGAAATAGGGGAACTTCGAAGCCCCCATCAGCTTCATGTAGTTGTCCTTGCCGAAGTCGAACTCGTGGTTGCCCGGCACGAACACGTCCGGCTTGATCAGGTTCGTCAGCTCGACGATGTGGGCTCCCTGGTCGAACCCCGACATCAGCGACGGCGAGAACGTGTCGCCGGCGTGGCAGAACAGCATCGGCACGCCCTTGGCGCGCTCCGCCTTGACGATCGCCGCCAGCCTCGGAAATCCGCCGCGGCCCTTGTCGCCGGCCATCTTGTAGATGTCGTTGACGAGGAGCAGCGAAAACGCCGCGTTGGCGGGGGCCGCGGATGCCTCGTCGGACGAGCCTGACAGCATGGTCACCGAGAAGCCGGCGGAGAGGCCCAGGCCGAGGGCGGAGCGGCGGGAAACGTTCGACATGGTCGATCCCTGATCGTGTGGTTGCGGTTGCGGTCGAGAATGCGGCGTGCGACGGCGCAGGACAAGGGCATGGTTGACACCCCCGGCTGCGAAACCGGGTGGAATCGGGTAGGATTGCCACGGTTCCGCCGCGCTTGGGTGGTCTCAAGCCGCGGATACAGGCGGGGATGAGCATGGTTTTTCGCGACGACCGTTTCGTGACCATCGCGGCAGCGGTTGCCGGCGCCCTCGCCGGCTCAGTCCTCGTTGCGGCGCCCGCGGCCGCACATCCCCATGTCTGGGTCGAGGCGAGGGCCGAACTCGTCTACGCGCCCGGCGGGCAGGTGAGCGCGGTACGCCATCGCTGGACCTTCGACGAAGGCTATTCGAGCTTCGCCGTCCAGGGCCTCGACACCGACAAGAACGGCGTCTTCTCCCGCGAGGAACTCGCGGAGCTGGCCAAGATCAATGCGGAATCGCTGGCGGAATTCGGGTATTTCACCGTCCTCAAGGCGGACGGCAAGCGGCAGGACTTCACCGCGCCGAAGGATCCTGTCCTCGACCATGACGGCAAGGCGCTGACGCTGTCGTTCCTTCTCCCCGTCAAGGATGCCGTCGTGGCGAAGCGGACCGTCATCCTCGACGTGTTCGACCCCACCTTCTTCGTCGACTTCAGCTACGCGCCCGACGACCGCGCCGTCACCCTGGCCGGAGCGCCACAGGGCTGCGCGGTGCAGGTTTCGCGGCCGAAGAAGCCGGACCCCGCCCAGCAGAAGCTGAGCGAGGATTTTTTCGCGAACGCCAACATGGGCCTGCAGTTCGCCAGCAAGGTGATCGTCGCATGCCCCTGACCGGAGCCGCCGGATGACCGCGCTGGATGTCGGCGCGCGGCCGGGCAAGGCCGGCTCGGCGGCGCTGCGCACGATCGTGGTCGCCGCCGCCGCGCTCGGGCTCGTCATGCTGGTCGCGATGCTGGTGTCGCTGGCGATGGGTCCCGCCCCCGCCGCGCCGCCGGCGAGAAATCCGTTCGGCGTGGGCATCCGCGAGGGCGGCGGAGCGGCGGGCGGCCCGGCGGGGTGGGTCCTCGCCGGCCCGCCCGGCTTCTCCCCCAGGCGGACGATCCTGGTCCGCG